>JAWWAT010000012.1:0-22242 GCA_033721635.1 Marinobacter sp.
CCCAGGACGCAGATATCTTTGCCTTCGGCGACTGCGCCGCCTGCCCGCAGCCGGATTCCGACCGGCCGGTTCCACCCCGGGCCCAGGCCGCGCATCAGCAGGCCGACACCCTGTTCAAGACCCTGTGCAACCGCCTGGAGAATGGTAAGGCCGTGCCCTTCGTCTACAACGACCACGGTTCACTGATCAACTTCAGCCGCTATACCACCGTGGGCAACCTGATGGGCAACCTGTCCGGCCGCAGCATGTACATCGAAGGCAAAGTGGCCCGCATGTTCTATCTGTCGCTCTACCGGATGCATCAGGTGGCCCTGCACGGAATGTTCCGCACCGGCATCATCTGGCTGATGGACCGGATCAGCCGCGCCATGCACCCGAGATTGAAGCTACACTGACGCTCAGATCCTGCACCCAGTCGATCATCGGGGCGGGGTAGATGCCGAATACCAGAATGACAATCGCCAGGGTGACCAGGGTAATGCCGCCAAGGCGGCTGCCCCAGTCATTGGTGACATCCCGACGACGCATCCCGGGTTCCGGCAGGTACAGGGTCACCATCACCCGCAGGTAGTAATACAGACCTATGGCACTGCCGGCGACAACACCGCCCACCAGCCACCAGCGGCCGTCGGCAACACCCAGGGCAATGACATAGAACTTGCCGATGAACCCGGCGGTCAGGGGAATACCCGCCAGCGACAGGAAGCTGACTGTCATGACTGCCGCCAGGTAGGGGCGCCGCCAGAACAGACCGCGATAGAGCGGCAAGCCATCGGCGTCTTCGCCTCCGAACGGGCTGGAAAGCAACGTGACCACACCGAACGCTGCCAGCGTCGTTACCAGATAGGTCAACAGATAGACGCCGGTGGTTTCGACCGCCAGCGCGTTGCCGACGGCAATGGCCACCAGCAGGTAGCCGAAGTGGGCAATGGACGAGTAGCCGAGCAGCCGCTTGAGGTTCGACTGGAACAGCGCCAACAGATTCCCGCCCAGCATGGTCAGCAGCGCCAGCACCGTGATCACCGCTTGCAACCAGTCGCTCTCGAAGACCGGCGCCGCCAGCACCAGCCGCAACAGCACCACGAAAACAGCCAGCTTGCTGACTGTCGCCAGAAAAATCGTGGCGGGCGCCGGCCCGCCCTGGTACACATCCGGTGTCCACAGGTGAAACGGCACTACCGACAGCTTGAAACCCAGCCCCACGATCATCAGAGCAGCACCAGCTAGCATCCAGGCATCAGGCGCATCTGCCAGGGCGCCCGAGATGCCCGCCAGATCCAGGTGGCCGGTGCGGGCATAGATCAGCGCCATGCCAAACAGCAGGAAGGCGGTGGCTGCGGCCGACAGCAGCAGGTACTTGATCCCCGCCTCCAGAGAGCGCTCTGCCCTGAAGCTGTAGGCAAGCATGCCGTACAGCGGCATCGACAGCAGTTCCAGACTGATGAAAAGCATGGCCAGATGATCACTGGCCACCAATCCCAGGGCGCCCGCTGTCGCGCAAAGCACCAGCAGGTAGAATTCTTCACGGGGCCCGATATAACCACTCAGATAGTGGTGGCTCAGGATCACGGTAACCAGCGCCGACAACAGGATCAGTGTCGACGCCATTTGAGCCAGCCCATCCACTTGCATCAGCGGTGGGGATCCGGTGGATGCCACGGGCAGCAACAAAAGCGCCAGCACCAGGCCGACACCCGCTATCAGGGCCGTACCGGCATGGTGGCGCTGCCAGGCGATCGCCAGCATGGCAACCACAGCGGTGGTGCCCACCAGGATCAATGGCAGCAAGGTAACGAGGTCCGCCGCTGTCAGCATCAGCGCACCTCCCCGGCCGTTTCCGCGAGGCTCTGCGCTGGGCCGGCAAACAGCTCTACCACCCGGCCGGACATGCCGGCCGTGGTATCCAGCAGCGGTTGCGGGTAGAGCCCGATGAGCAGAACCAGGGCCAGCAAGGCCAGCATCATGCCGTACTCCCGCCAGTCCGGGCCGGCGAGCGCACCGTCACGATAGGCCGGGCCGAAATGTACCCGCTGCATCAGGATCAGCGAATAGATGGCGGCCATGACCAGCCCCGTGCTGGCAATAATGACCACCACCGGCGCGGTCGGGAAGGTTCCGAACAGGATCATGAACTCGCCAACAAAGTTTGCGGTGGCCGGCATGCCCAGGGATGCCGCGACGAAACACAGCGTGAAGCCGGGCAATGTCGGTATCCGGCCCCAGAGCCCGCCCATGATGCGCATGTCCCGGGTATGGATGCGCTCGTATAGCTGGCCGCTGAGGATGAACAGGCCAGCGGAGGAAAACGCGTGGGCCACCATAAGAACCACGGCGCCCTGGATGGCCAGTTCCGAGCCGGAGTAGATAGCGATCAGGACGAAGCCCATATGGGAGATGCTGGTGTAGGCGATCAGCCGCTTGATGTCCTGCTGGCCACAGGCCAGTACAGCGCCATACACGATGCCCACCAGCCCAAGCACCATGGCCACGGGTGCAAAGGCGGCGGACTCCTCCGGGAATAATGGCAGCGCGAAGCGCAGCATGCCGTAGGCGGCCGTTTTCAGCAGGATACCCGCCAGATCGACACTGCCCGCCGTCGGAGCCTGGGCATGGGCATCGGGCAACCAGCCGTGGAAAGGCACCACCGGCAGTTTCACCGCAAACGCCACGAAAAAGCCCAGCATTAACCAGGGAGCGATGGCCTCCGGCACCTCTGTTTTGAGAAGAACCTCGTAACTGAACGAGAATTCGCCCGTGTTGCCGAAATGGATAAACACCAGCGCCAGGATGGCCACCAGCATCAGCAGGCCACTGGCCTGGGTGTAAATGAAAAAACGCGTGGCGGCCCGAATACGGGTCTGGCCAGCCGAGCCGCTGTGTCCCCAGAGCGCGATCAGGAAGTACATGGGCACCAGCATCATTTCCCAGAACAGGAAGAACAGGAACAGATCCAGCGCCAGGAACACACCAACCACACCACCAAGGATCCATAGCAGGTTAAGGTGGAAAAAGCCGATACGTTGGCCGATTTCACGCCAGGAGCAGAGCACTGCCAGGGCGCCGAGAAAGCCCGTAAGAGCGACAAGTATCAGTGAGAGCCCGTCCATCGCCAGATGGATTTCAATGCCAAAACGGGGAATCCAGTCGGTGCGCCATTCCAGCAGCCACGGCGTTTCGCCCCCCGAGGGCAACGCGAAATCCCCCGCCGCCCACAACACCAGGCTGATCACCAGAACAAACAGCATGGTCCCGAGGGCAATCCAGCGCGGTGCCTGTTCGCTCCAGCGATCTGCCTGCCAGCACAACAGGCCGCCCAGAAACGGAATCACGATCAGCCACACCAGGATCACGCGACACCTCCCGGACCGATGGTCAGGGCCAGCAGAATCAGGGTTGCCCCCAGGATCATGGCGGTGGCGTAGCTGCGGGTCCGGCCATTCTGGGCACGAACCAGCCCACTATTGAGCAGCCGGGCGAGCACCGCCACCAGGTTGATGGTGAGATTGATCAGGTCATGGCGCAGCATGCGGACCAGCAAGTGCCAGGGCCGAACCAGCAGCCGGTCATACAGCGCATCGAACCCCCAGGCCCGGTGCCAGAGTTTCCAGAGAAAGGCGCCAGGGCCAGCGCTGACCTGTTGGCGAAGCCATTCGCGCCGCTTCACGAACAGCCAGCCTGACACCGCAAGACCCGCAATCACGGTGCCAGTGGCCAGCAGCTGCAACAGGGTATGGCCGGCCTCGGTGCGTTCGCCGGGTGCCACCGGGAACAGGCCGCCAAGGTGGGGATAGAGCATGGCGCCCACAAAGGTGGACAGCACCGCCAGCACGGCCAGAGGCAGATGGTGGGTCAGCAGCTGGGTGCCCGGTTCCGCGTTCCGGGCCTTGTCGCTGCCGCAGTCTCCGTGGAAAGTGCGGAGAATCAGCCTAACCGTGTACAGGCAGGTCAGGAACGCGCCCAGAAGACCGGCCAGAAGAAGCCCCTGCGCGTCTGCCGCCATGGCCTGCCAGAGAATCTCATCCTTACTGTAGAAACCGGCGGTTACCAGAGGAAGAGCCACCAGCGCGGACCCGCCCACCAGGAAACCGGCGTAGGCCACGGGCAGGCGCTTTCTGAGCCCGCCGAGATTCGCCATGTCCTGCTCGTGATGGCAACTGGTAATCACCGCACCGGCCGACAGGAACAGCAGCGCCTTGAAGAACGCGTGGGTGACCAGGTGAAAAATGGCGGCATCAAAGGCGCCAACGCCGAGGGCCAGGAACATGTAGCCAATCTGGCTCATGGTGGAATAGGCCAGCACCCGCTTGATATCGGTCTGGGCCAGGGCCGCAAAGGCCGCCAGCAGCAGCGAGACGGCACCGATCACCCCAACCAGCCACAAGGCCTCCGGCGCAAGCAGGAAGACACCGTTGAGCCGGGCTATCAGGTAAACACCGGCAGTGACCATGGTGGCAGCATGGATCAGCGCTGAGACCGGGGTCGGCCCCGCCATGGCGTCCGGCAACCAGGTATGCAGCGGCACCTGAGCGGATTTGCCCAGGGCTCCACCGAGCACCAGCAAGGCAACGAGAGTCGCCGTGGGGTCGCCCACCGACCAGACCTCGGCAGCCCGGACCATCACCTGCTGAATATCCAGAGTGCCAAGGTCCCGGAAGATCAGGAACAGCCCGAGGGCCAGGAATACGTCGCCTATCCGGGTGACCAGAAAGGCCTTGAACGCCGCCCGGCCGTTGGCGCTGTCCTGGTAGTAGTAGCCGATCAGCAGATAACTGCACAGACCAACACCTTCCCAGCCGAGGAACAGCAGCAGCAGGTTGTCCCCGAGCACCAGCATGAGCATGCTGAATACGAACAGGTTCATCCAGGCGAAGAACCGGGTAACGCCGGCCTCACCGCCCATGTACCAGACGGCGAACAGATGGATGAAGAAACCGACGCCCGTGATCACGGCCATCATCACCAGGGCCAGGCCATCCACCGCCAGTCCGATCGTTGGCTGGAAGGCCCCAACCTGGATCCAGGTCCAGAGCGTGAAACGAACGGCCCCATCGCCGCCCGCATAGAGCGCAATGGCCCAGGCTGTTGCCAGGGCAGCGATGCCGATACTGGCAACCCCGATGACAGAGCCGACCTTTGGCCCCAGGCGGCCGCCGGAGAGGGCCAGCACCAGGGTACCCACCAGCGGCATGACAAACGACAGGGTAACCGCCAGCTCCATCATCCGCGCATCCTGCTGACCAGATCGAGATTGAGGGACTTGCCCCGTGCAAAGAGCTGGATCATAAGCGCCAGACCCACCGCTGCCTCGGCGGCTGCCAGGGTTATCACCAGCAGGAACATGGCCTGGCCATCGGGCTGGTTCCAGGCGGTGGCGCCAACCACGAACGCCAGCGCCGCAGCGTTCAACATCACCTCAAGGCTCATGAGTACAAACAACATGTTACGGCGCAGCATCAGTCCCACCAGCCCCAGCACAAACAAGATGGCCGCCAGAACCAGACCGTGCTCCATGGGAATACCCGCCATCAGAGCTGCCTCCTCTGCCGCAACGGATTCGAGCGCCGCCCGATGTGGGAGGCACTTACCAGCGCTCCCAACAACAGCAGGCCCGCCAGTTCCACCACCATCAGCCAGGGGCCGAACAGTGTCAGCCCCACCGCCCGCGCAGTTAGCAGTTCGCCATCAATGACCCGGGCCATTTCGCCCCCGCCAATCAGGTAGAAAAGCACGCCCAGCAGCACCAGTGCCAACGCCGAGGGGCCGAGCCAGTGCCGGGGATGGCGCCAGCCTGCTTCCTCAGCCTCCTGGTCCGGGCCGAGGTTAAGCATCATCACCACAAACACGAACAGGACCATAATGGCACCCGCGTAGACGATGATTTCCAGCGCGCCGGCAAAGGGCGCCCCAAGGGCGAAGAACACCAGGGCAACGGCAATCAGCGAGACGATCAGATACACCACGGCATGCACCGGATTGCTGCCGGTAATCACACCGACCGTCGCCAGCACTGCCACCAGGCCACTCAGATAGAATGCCAGTTCCATGGGTCTTTACCTCCCGCTTTATGGCAACAGGGAACGCACGTCCACAGGCTCATCCTCGTTCAGAGCCTGGCCCTTGTCCTTGCCGCCGATGGCCATGCCGGCCACCTTGTAGAAGTGATAATCGTGATCCTTGCCCGGGCCGTTGATCAGCAGGTCTTCCTTCTCGTAGACAAGCTGCTGCCGGTCGTATTCGCCCATCTCGAAGTCCGGCGTCAGCTGGATGGCCGAGGTTGGGCAGGCCTCCTCGCACATGCCGCAGAAAATGCAGCGGGAAAAGTTGATCCGGAAGAACTCCGGGTACCAGCGACCATCCTCCTGCTCGCCCTTTTGCAGGGAAATGCAGTCGACCGGGCAGGCCACGGCGCACAGGTTGCAGGCCACGCAGCGTTCTTCCCCGTCCGGATCCCGGGTCAGCACGATGCGGCCCCGGTAACGGGGCGGCAGATAGACCTCTTCGTCCGGGTAGTTGACCGTCTCCCTCTTGCGGAAACTGTGCATGAAAACCATGCCCAGGGTGCGCAGCTGACTCCAGGTGGCCGGCACCAGCCAGAGCACGGACTTTATGAACGGGACCTTTTCTTTCTCCATAACAGGGTCCTCCTCAGCCTTCCGGCGCAACCAGCAACATCACCGCGCCGGTTGCCAGCAGATTAATCAGGGTCAGGGGCAGGCATACCTTCCAGCCAAAGTTCATCACCCGGTCATAGCGGGGTCTGGGCAGGGAGGCCCGAAGCAGGATGAACAGCAGCAGGAAGAAGCCGGTCTTGATTGCGAACCAGAGCACCGGCGGCAACCAGGGGCCGTGCCAGCCACCAAAGAACAGGGTGACGATCAGCGCAGACACCAGCACCATGCCCACGTACTCGCCAATGAAAAACAGCCCGAACTTCATGCCCGAGTATTCAATGTGGTACCCGTCCGCCAGCTCCTGCTCCGCCTCCGGCTGGTCAAAGGGGTGGCGGTGGGTGACTGCGATACCGGCAATCAGGAAGGTACAGAAGCCAAAGAACTGGGGCACCACGAACCACAAGCCTTCCTGGGCGGCGACGATCTCCCGCATGTTGAAGGAGCCCGCCAGGGCGACCACACCCATCAACGACAGGCCCATGAATACCTCGTAGGAAACCGTCTGGGCGGACGAGCGCATGGCGCCCAGCAGCGCGTATTTGTTGCCACTGGCCCAGCCCCCCAACAGCACGGCGTAAACGTTGATACCTGCCATCGCCAGGAAGAACAGCAATCCGATGTGCAGGTCTGCAACGCCCCAGCCGGGGGTGATGGGAATGATGATGAACGACAGCAGCAGCGAGGCAAAGGCAATCACCGGCGCCATCAGGAACAGTGGCCGGTCGGCAAACGGCGGAATCCAGTCTTCCTTGAAGAAGATCTTGATCATGTCCGCGACCAGTTGAAGCGTGCCGAAAGGCCCAACGCGGTTGGGCCCGTAGCGGTCCTGCCAGAGCCCCAGCAGACGACGCTCGACAATGGTCAGCACGGCACCCAGCAGAACCGCGCCCAGCAGAATCACCAGCGCCTGGAACATGGCCCAGAGAATGGCCTGCCACTCCGGTGTCAGCCAGCTCATGGACGTGCCTCCTTGCCCGGCGACGGTGTGGAACCCGGACCAGCGGTCAGCATAACCGGACCATTAGCGATGCCCATCGGAACGCTACCGGCCGGCAGGCCAACCAGTCCCCGGGGCCAGTCCGCCTGGACACGGGCCGGAAGTGTCACACAGGCCTGCCCGCCCGTGACCGTAACCAGTCCGCCCAGCTCCGCGCCGAACGCTTTTGCGTCAGTTTCCGAAAGCAGCAGCACCGGTTTCTCCATCCGCTGGCGAATGGGCTCCGCCAGGGCAGAGGTTTCCTCTCCACCGAACAGGCGCGGCAGAACGATGGCCTGGTAATCCGTTCCCGACGGCTGATAGGCCGCTGGAATGTCGCCGTCGTAGTGGTAGTGCCCCGGTTGGGGCTCCAGAAGCCGGATGCCCGGGTCACCACCGCGCAAGTGGCCACCCACCTCGTCGGTGAACTTGTTCCAGGCCTGGGGTGAATTCCAGCCCGGCGCCCAGGCAAAAGGCACTTGCTGGTGGGGATGCCGGAAACCGCTGTAGCCCTCCATGGAAAAGGCCAGAGCGGTATCCGGGTCCTGGGGCACCCGGGGCTCACTGACACTCTGGTCGGCACGCATGGCGGTCCGGCCACTGTATCGATGGGGCTCACGGGCCAGCCGCAGACCCTCGATGCGGAAGCGCGCATCGGGGGCAGCGGCGGTGATCATCTCCAGCTCTGGACAGGCGCGGCTGCACGCCGCAGTGACCTCGTCGAGGGTAATATCTCCCGGCGTCTCACCGCCCAGGTTGGCCGAGAGCCCGTGCAGCCAGCGCCAGCTCTCATGAATCCGCGCTTCCGGGCGAAAATAAGCCGGCTCAAATACCTGGAAGAAACGCTGGGCCCGGCCCTCGAGGCTGACCAGGGTGCCATCACCCTCAGTAAAACTGGCGGCCGGCAGCGAAAAGGTTGCCCGGCTCAGCGTCCGGGTGCGCTGGTGATCAAGGACCACCAGTGTCTGGGCGTTAACCAGGGCGCTATCGACCCGGGCTTCCGGCAGGCGCTGATAAAGGTCGTTCTCAAGGATAACTGCCGCATCGGCGTCTCCGTCAGCCAGTTGATCCAGAGCCCATTCGAGGGGCTGGCCGCCCAACAGGGAAAGACCAGTGCTGTTCGCCTCCCGACGCACGAATAATAGCCCGCCACGGCTGGCCCGACGGGCAAGCGCCCGGGCAATGTTGCCGGCGGCCCTTATAATCGACGGCGACTCCAGGGCACAGCCGCTGACCACGAGCGGACGGTCAGCCGCCATGAGTTCGCGCGCTATCTCGTCGGCCCGGGAACGCAGCGGTTCAGCCAGGTCGGACACTTCCGGGGCGGCCGGGTCGATGGCGTGGGCGACCGCAAATCCGAGCCGGGCGATGTCGCCAGGCGCGAGTGCCAGCCGGTCATGGGCAAGGGAATCCAGCTCGGTCTCGCCCGGGTAGGCAATGAACAGCGGCTGGCGATGATCCTGGGCCAGGGTTTTCATGGCCTCAGCATTCCAGTGTGGGATGCCCAGCTTTTCCGCATACTCAGCCGGGGGCGCCGTGATCGCCTGCCGGATAGCGAGACCGAGGCGTGCCGCGCTCTCCATGGGATCTTCTCCTAACAGCAGCACGGCATCATGCCCCTCGACCTCCCGCAGGGTAGGTGCCGGCAATCCGCAACTGCGGCCCAGTTCATCCATCAGGCCAAGACATAACTGCTCACTTGCGTTAATGCCTGTGGAGAAGTTGGCCTCGCCCACCAGTTCCCGCAGCTGGTGATTGCTTTCCAGACTGGCCCGGGGCGAGCCAATACCAATAATCCGGCCGGCGTGGCGCAGGGCCTCCGTGATCCGGGCCAGGGCCGTATCCACTCCCAGGGCCTCCGGCTCCTGTTCGCCCGTCCGGTCCGCGCGGAACTCCGGCACTCGGGGCCGGTCCGTCCGGTTCACATAGCCATAGCCGAAACGGCCGAGATCACACAGGAAGAAGCCGTTCACCTCACCGTGGTACCGGTTTTCGATCCGGCGGATATCCCCGTAGCGTTCACCCGGGCTGATATTGCATCCCATGGCACACTGATGACAGACACCCGGCGCGAACTGCAGGTCCCACTTGCGGGTGTAATGCTCGGAGTGGCTTTTATCGGTGAACACCCCGGTGGGACAGACCTCGGTCAGGTTGCCAGCGAACCGGCTTTCAAGGGTGCCCTCCTCATACCGCCCGAAATAGACGTTGTCCTTGGAGCCAAAGGCGCCGAGATCAGTGCCACCGGCGTAGTCACTGTAAAAGCGCACGCAGCGATAGCAGGTGATGCAGCGATTCATCTCGTGAGCGATGAACGGGCCCAGATACTGATTGCGGCGGGTGCGCTTGCGGAACCGGTAACGACGGCGATCGTGCCCGGTCATGACGGTCATGTCCTGAAGATGGCAGTGGCCGCCCTCTTCACACACGGGGCAATCGTGGGGGTGGTTGATCATCAGCCATTCCACCACGCTGGCCCGGAACGCCCGGGCTTCCTCGTCCTCGATATCAATTCGGGTGCCATCCGCGGCGGGGGTCATGCAGGACATCACCAGCATGCCCCGGTCATCGTCGCTGTCCTTGTACTGGCGCACAGCGCACTGGCGGCAGGCGCCCACGCTGCCCAGCGCCGGGTGCCAGCAGAAATAGGGAATATCCAGGCCCAGGGACAGACAAGCCTCGAGCAGGTTGTCTGCACCGTTCACCTCGTAGCTCTGGCCGTCCACGTGGATGGTTGCCATGGTGCCGGTTTACCCCCTGTTGCCTGTCGGTAATCGGTTCATACTCCCTCCACCGGTATCGGATCCGCATGGGGCTTGCCCTTTGACCGACGAACGCCCTGTTCGAATTCGTGCCGGAAATGCCGGAGCGCGGTCTCCAGGGGCATGGCCGCACCCGGGGCGTGGGCACAAAACGTCTGTGCCGGCCCGCAGTCTGCTGCCAGCTTGTCCAGCAGCTCCACATCGCCGGCTTCACCCTCGCCCCGCTCCAGAGCCAGCAACAACTTCACGGTCCAGGGCAGGCCATCCCGACAGGGCGTGCACCAGCCGCAGGACTCCCGGGCAAAGAACTGTTCCAGGTTCCGCATCAGCGAGACCATGCTCTGTTCCTCGGTCACTACCGTGATCAGGCCGGTGCCAAGGCGGCTGCCCTCCTTGCCCACGGTGTCGAAATCCAGGGGCAGGTCCAGATGCTCAGGCAACAGGAATCCGGTACTGGCGCCACCGGGCAGCCAGGCCTTCAGCTTTCTTCCGTCCCGCAAGCCCCCGGCCAGCTCCAAAAGCTCTTCGCCGGTGGTTCCTATGGGCAACTCCCAGAGGCCGGGCCGGTTCACCAGCCCGGAGGCGCCATACAGCTTGGTGCCGCCGTCGTCGGTGCCATCCCCGGACAACCCTTGGTACCAGTCAGCGCCCCGGAGCATCACTGCCGGCGCGTTGCACAGGGTCTCCACGTTGTTCACGACCGTGGGCTTCCCCCAGGCTCCGGACTGCCCCGGAAACGGAGGCTTGGCCCGGGGATTCGCCCGCTGGCCTTCCAGGGAGTTCAAAAGTGCGGTTTCCTCACCACAGATATAGCGCCCGGCGCCGGTATGCAGGGCAATATCAAAATCGAAGCCGCTGCCGGCAATGTCCGGACCGAGCCAGCCGGCATCCCGGGCTTCGGCAAGGGCCTCGGAGAGAACCCGGGCCGACTCCACATACTCTCCGCGCAGAAAGATGTAGCCATACCGGGCGTTGTTGGCAAAGGCCGCCAGAATCATGCCTTCAATGAGCAGATGGGGCTGCTGTTCCATGAGCAGGCGATCCTTGAAGGTGCCGGGCTCCATCTCATCGGCATTGCAGACGATATACCCCCTGGGAATGCCGTCCCCCTGCATGGTGAGGCTCCATTTCAGGCCGGCGGAGAACCCCGCGCCGCCTCGGCCACGCACATTGGCTTCCTTCATGGCGGCGATGACTGCGCCGGGATCGCGCCCCTTCAGAACCTGCGAGACCGCCTGATAGCCCTCTCTCGATTGGTACTCTTGCAGGCCCACCACCTGGCCATCATCCCGCAATCGCCAGGTCAGCGGATGAGTCTCCGGTGAGCGCTCCGCAACCGGCTGCAGCAAACGGCTTTTGTAGATCGGTGACTGACGCTGGCTGTTCACGGGTAACCCTCCAACAACTCCGGAAGGTCTCCGGCCCCCACCGGGCCGTAGACGTCATCATCAATCATCAGGGCTGGCCCGCCATCACAGGCGCCCAGACAGCAGACCGGCAACAGGGTGAAGCGGCCATCGGCCGTGGTTTCGCCCAACCCGACACCGAGACGTTCACTCAGGGCATCGCGTAACTGGTCGAAGCCGGTGAGGAAACAGGAACTGCTGTCGCACACCAGAATGACGTGGCGCCCGACCGGCTGCCGAAAAATCAGGCTGTAGAAGGTGGCAACGCCTTCAACACTGGCCGGGCCCACGCCCAGTACACGCGCAATAGCCGTGATGGCACCATCGGGCACCCAGCCATGGCGACGCTGGACAATTTTCAACGCTTCGATGCAGGCGGCCTGTGGCTGCTCGAAATGGCCGATCTCTTCGCGCATGGCGGCCTCGTCGTCCGGGTGCAGCCGGAAGCCGTCAGTGGCAATGGTGTCTGGGTCGGTTACCGGTGTCTGTTCCATGATCAGCGGTCCACGTCTGCCATTACAAAGTCAATACTGCCCAGATGAGCAATCAGGTCGGGCACAAAGCCGCCGCGCATCACGCTGGGAATCTGCTGGAGGTGCGGAAAGCTTGGCGTCCGGATCCGCGTCCGGTAACTCATGGTGTTGCCATCACTGGTCAGGTAGTAACTGTTGATGCCCTTGGTGGCCTCCACCATTTGCATGGATTCCTGGGGTTTGAGCACCGGCCCCCAGGACACCTGCAGAAAGTGCGTAATCAGGGTTTCAATGTGTTCCAGCATCCGTTCTCGCGGCGGCGGTGTGGTCAGTGGGTGGTCCGCCTTGAAATCCCCCGCTGGCATGTGATCCACGCATTGCTGAATAATCCGCAGGCTCTGGCGCATTTCGTCGATCCGGAGCTGGCCCCGGTCGAAGACATCGCCGCTATGGCCCAGGGGCACCTCGAATTCGAAATTGTCATAGCCGGAATAGGGGCGCTGCTTGCGCAGATCGAAATTGCAGCCAGTGGCCCGCAGGTTGGGGCCGGTAACGCCCCAGGCCAGCGCCTGGGCGGTATCAAACGCCGCCACATTTCGGGTCCGCTCCCGAACCAGAGCGTTTTCCATCATGGCCCGCTCGTATTCCCTCAGGCGGGCAGGCATCCAGTCCAGAAATTCCTGGACCAGTTTTTCCCAGCCCTGGGGCAGGTCCTGCATCACCCCGCCAATGCGGTACCAGGCCGGATGCATGCGGAAGCCGGTGATGCCCTCAATCACCTTGTAGCCGCGCTGACGGTCGCTGAAAGTGAAGAATACCGGCGTCATGGCGCCCAGGTCCTGAAGGTAGGTACCGAGAAACAGCAGGTGACTGGTGATCCGGAACATCTCGGCCATCATCACGCGGATGGTTTTCACCCGGTCCGGTACCTCGATGCCCGCCAGCTTTTCCACCGCCAGCACATAGGGCAGATTGTTCATCACCCCACCGGTGTAATCGATGCGGTCGGTGTAGGGAATGAAGCTGTGCCAGGACTGGCGCTCGGCCATCTTTTCCGCGCCCCGATGGTGGTAGCCAATGTCGGGCACACAATCGACGATTTCCTCACCGTCCAGTTGCAGCACAACGCGGAAAGCACCGTGGGCGGAGGGATGGTTCGGCCCCAGGTTGAGGAACATGAACTCGGCCCCATCCCGTTCCCGAGCCATGCCCCAGGCTTCGGGTTCAAACCGGAGGGCATCCTGCTCGGTCTCCTGGCCTTCTACCGTCAGGGTGTAGGGGTCGAATTCGGTGGCCCGGGCAGGATAATCCTTGCGCAGTGGATGCCCTGTCCAGGTCGGCGGCATCAGGAGGCGTTCAAGGTGCGGATGGCCGGCGAAGCTGATGCCAAACATGTCCCATACTTCCCGCTCGTACCAGTTGGCGGCCGGGAACACACCGGTAGAGGAAGGAACGCTGAGGTCTTCTTCGGCCAGAGCGACTTTCAGCATGATGTCCCGATTGCGGGTAATGGACATGAGTTGATAAAAGACAGTGAAATCGGAGTCCGGCAGGCCCTGGCGATGGCCGCGCAGCCGCTCGTCCGTCGCCGACAGGTCGTACAGCAGATCGAAGGGCGCCTCCAGACCCTTCAGGTAGCCGAGAATATCGGTCAGTGCCGCGCGCGATACCCAGAGCACAGGCATGCCGGTTCGGGTCTGCTGGCAGCACAGCACAGCCTCGCCAAAGTCTCGTTGCAGGGCTTCGACCAGTTCAGTGTCGGCGTTTTCCGTGCTACTGCTCATGCTCGTGGTTTGACTCCTGAGAATCAGTTGTAAACGACGGCAAGCGGCTTTAAAGCTTGTCGGGGCTCCTCAATTCCGTGGCCTGGATTCGCTGATCCCGCCATTTCTCGCGCTGCGAGGGCATCTCGGCCCGGTACACGCCCTGGTCTCCCACCACCCAGGAAAGGGGCCGCCGCTCTTCCTGAATGGAGTCCTGCAGCAGCTGCAAACCCTGCAGAAAAGCTTCCGGACGTGGTGGACATCCCGGCACATACACATCCACCGGCAGGAACTTATCCACCCCCTGAACCACAGAGTAGATGTCGTACATACCGCCGGAGTTGGCGCAGGAGCCCATGGAAATCACCCATTTCGGTTCCAGCATCTGGTCGTAGAGCTGCTGGATTACCGGCGCCATCTTGATGAAGCAGGTGCCGGCAATCACCATGAAATCTGCCTGCCTGGGAGAGGCCCGGATTACCTCCGAGCCGAATCGGGCAATGTCGTGGGGCGCGGTAAAAGCGGTGGTCATTTCCACGTAGCAGCAGGACAGGCCGAAGTTGTAGGGCCAGAGCGAATTCTTGCGGCCCCAGTTGACCGCCGAATTCAGCACTTCACTCAACTTGCCTGTAAACACGTTGCGTTCAAGCTGCTGCTTGACCGGGTCTTCGACCCGCTCGCGCCGGTCCACCGGATAACGGGTATTGCTTCCCGCAGGACCCTCAGCCCGGGTCAGGGTATAGGCCATGAAAACCTCCCTTGATGGTCACAAAGCCCCGTTAATCCCCCGATTCCACAGAATCGGAAGACCCGGAGAGTGCGTTTCTATGCGCCGCGCTTGCGTGCCGGGCTCTGTGCGGGCGCCCAGTCGAGCGCGCCGGTTCGGCTGTCGTATATGAGCCCTGCCAGCAGGATGAAGATAAATACCGCGGCCCCCCAGAATCCGGTCCAGCCGACATCCGGGATGACGATGGCCCAGGCAAACAGGAAAACCGCTTCAATGTCGAAGATGACAAACAGCATTGCCACCAGGTAGAACTGAACCGAAAACCGCTGGCGGGCACTGCCGGCGCCAACGATGCCCGATTCGAAGGGAAGAGACTTGCTGATACCGCGACTGCGGCCACCCAACAGACTTGACGCCCCCACCATGAAGGCGCACAAACCCGCTACCGCAAGGATGAAAAAGCCGGTAGCCCAATACTCGGCAATCCCATTTGCCGCCGTTTCAAGCATTCAGTTTCCCCTCGACAGCGCACGCTGTCGTGTTGGATACCTCTATTCAAAGCTAGCAACGGGCCCCGAATTGCGCAAACCAGGCCGCGGAATCGACTGGTCAATGCGCAAACATATGATGCAAAAGATATTACGGATGAAGCAGGGGATTATGAGAAGATAAGAATTGGAGCGGGTGAAGGGAATCGAACCCTCGTATGCAGCTTGGGAAGCTGCCGTTCTACCATTGAACTACACCCGCAAAAGAAGGACCGCGAGAGCAATATAAGCGGTCGGCCCGGCAATGGGCAAGCATTCTGTCTGGAGCAACAATGGACTCCACCCTGACTCTGATTGGCGCCCTGATGCTGGTCATCAGTATCGTGCTCAGCCCGCTCTCCAGCCGGGTGGGCATGCCTGTGCTGCTGATCTTTCTGGTGGTCGGCATGATGATGGGCGAGGACGGCCCAGGCGGTATCCAGTTCGACGATTTCGAGCTGGCCTTTCTGATTGCCAATCTCGCGCTGGGCGTGATTCTTCTGGACGGCGGCATGCGCACCCGGGCGGAAACCTTCCGGGTAGGCCTGAAACCGGCTCTGGTACTGGCGACGCTCGGGGTCGCGATGACCGCCGCGGGTGCCGCTGTTGTTGCCTGGTGGGTGTTCGACCTGCACTGGCTGACGGCTCTGCTGATTGGCGCCATCATTTCCTCCACCGATGCTGCCGCGGTTTTTTCCCTGCTTCAGGGCCGGGGCCTGCATCTGAACGAGCGGGTCAGTGCGACGCTGGAAATCGAATCCGGCAGTAACGATCCCATGGCGATCTTCCTTACCCTGATGCTGGTCACGCTGATTGGTAACGACGGTGACCACGCTGGCTGGGCCGCCCTGACCATGCTGGTGCAGCAGTTCGGTATCGGTGCCGTTGCAGGTATCATTGGCGGCTTTGCCGTGGTGGAGCTGGCCAATCGCATACGCCTGACACCGTCCCTTTACCCCTTGCTGGTGGCAGCCGCAGGCATTTCCGTATTCTCCGCCACAAACGCCCTCGACGGCAGCGGGTTTCTGGCCATTTATCTGACCGGCGTGGTGATCGGTAACCGCCCTGTCCGGATGATGCCGATGATCCTCCAGGTCCACGACGGTCTGGCCTGGCTGGCCCAACTGTGCCTGTTCCTGATGCTGGGACTCCTGGTAACGCCCTCTGACCTGATTCCGCTTGCCGGCGGAGGGTTGATCCTGGCGCTGTCACTGATCTTCATCATCCGCCCACTGACGGTCATGCTCACACTTTGGCCGTTTGCTTTTAATCGGCGCGAGCTTGGCTTCATAAGCTGGGTCGGCCTCAGGGGCGCCGTTCCAATTGTGTTGGCCCTGTTTCCGATCATCGCGGACTTGCCGGAAGCGCAACTGGTGTTCCACGCCGCTTTCTTTATCGTTCTGGTCTCGCTTCTGGTCCAGGGAACCACGATGACGCCACTGGCCCGAAAGCTCCGCCTGGAGGTGCCCGCCGGAGACGACCCCTATCGAAGGCTGCCGCTAGACGCTCCTGCCGCTGGTGACCACGAACTGATGCTGTTCCCGCTGCGCGGCGAAAGCTGGGAAACACCACGCCGCCTAAGCCAGCTCCGGTTCCCGGAGAACACGGCGGTAGCGGGGGTATTCCGCAACCGGGTTTGCCTGCAGCCGAAAGCAGATCTGGAAGTGTCCAGTGGCGACATGGTGGCCATGTTCGCAACCCCGGGCGTGTTGCCGGAACTGGGCAAAGCACTCAGCGGCAGGCACGCGCCCAAATATCTGGCCGAGCGGGCATTCTTCGGTGACTTTGTCCTCAACGGTGATGCCCTGCTGGGCGATGTCGAGCAGGTGTACGGTATTGAGTTTGACGATCTCCCTCCGGAACTGTCCCTCGCTGAATGCTTTGCCAAACGGACCAAAGGCCACCCGGTGGTTGGCGATGTGGTGATCCTCGGACCAGTCAAGCTGGTTGCCAGGGCAACCAATGCCGACCAGGTAACCAAGGTAGGCCTGAAGATGGACAGTTCACAAAATGGCTGAACAACGAACCAGATAGCCAAAAAAGTTAACAAAACCCCTTAACAGATCCCTTGCAGGCTGTGGTATAAATCGCCTGTGTAAAGATTAATCATTGGTAAGTTAAGGACATGAGTATTTTCCGCGCCCTGCTATCCACCGTCGCCCTGCTCTGCCTGGCAGTCGCTCCGAGCACTTTCGCCACCGAGCTACTGGCCAAGGCCGACACCCGGATGCCGGCTGCCAATATGTACAAGCCCGCGGATATTCAGAGTGTCAGCAAGGTGGTCGTTCGCAAGGGAGAGCGCCGCCTGTACCTGATGGACGGTGAGGAGGTGGTTCGAAGCTACCGGGTTTCCCTTGGCGACAACCCGGAAGGTCACAAGCTGTACGAAGGTGACGAGCGCACTCCCGAAGGTGACTACACTCTGGACTGGCGCAATGCCGAAAGCGACTTCTACAAATCCATCCACATCTCCTACCCCAGCGAGCGGGACCGTGAACTGGCATCGGCCTGGGGCCTGGACCCCGGTGGCAGTATCATGATTCATGGCCTTCCCAATGATGTTGGCGACCTGGCCTTCGCTTACGCCGGTCTTGACTGGACCGACGGCTGCATTGCTGTGACCAACGAAGAAATGGACGAAATCTGGCAACTGGTTTCGAACGGTACCCCGATCAGCATTCACCCCTGAACAGAGCCTGACAACAGTATTAAGTTGTTGTCACACGCTAAGAATATTTACCTATCCTGAGTTAACATTTTGGCTTACAGTGTTTTACACTGTTTAACGACTCCGGTAGTCAATGCCTGTTTCGTCTATCGGGGACAGGTTGACAGGAAGTCGTCTATACTGACTTTCGGATCACAGGAAATAACTCGACCAATAAGGGGATTTACCATGCGTAAACTGACGATCGCCGGGATTGCACTGGCCACTGCTCTGACTGCGGGTTGTGCCACCACTGACCAGGGCGCCCTCGACGAAGCAAATGCAACCGCCAGCTCCGCTGAGCGCACTGCTGAAAATGCAATGAACACCGCTAACAGCGCTGCCAGCTCTGCCCGCTCTGCTCAGCAGACCGCGGAAGAAGCTCTGGCCGCTGCTCGCGCAGCCCAGAGAGCTGCCGACGAAGCAAACGAGCGTGCCAAGCGCATGCTCGAGAGTGCCAGCCAGAAGTAAGGCTGATACGTAACAGAAAAGGCCGGCAATGCCGGCCTTTTTTATGCCTCGGGTTCGGGTTTTTCCGGATCGGGTTTGTCCGGCGTAAACGGCTTGTTCTCTTTCAGGAACGTGGTCATCAGTTCCATCGGCAATGGGAACACAATGGTCGATGAGTTGGTGTTACTCATATCCGCCAGGGTCTGAAGGTACCGCAGCTGCATCGAACCGGAGTTGGTGGACATGACATCCGCCGCTTCCACCAGTTTCTTGGACGCCTGCAGTTCCCCTTCGGCATGAATAACCTTGGCACGACGTTCACGCTCGGCCTCCGCCTGACGGGCAATAGCACGGATCATCGACTCGTTAAGATCCACATGCTTGATTTCAACGTTGGCCACCTTGATACCCCACTCCTCAGTCTGGGCATCAATGATTTCCTGGATATCCGAATTGAGTTTGTCCCGCTCTGACAACATTTCGTCGAGATCATGCTTGCCGAGCACCGACCTGAGCGTGGTCTGCGCCAACTGACTGGTTGCGGAATTGAAATCCTCCACCCGGATAATCGCCCGCTCGGGATCCACGACACGGAAGTACAGCACGGCATTCACCCTCACCGTGACGTTATCGCGGGAGATAACGTCCTGGCTGGGGACATCCAGGGTGATGACCCGCAGATCCACCCGAACAATTTGCTGAATCCCGGGAATGACGATGATCAGGCCCGGGCCTTTTACGCCCTGGAAGCGACCAAGAAAGAACACAACGCCTCGTTCATACTCCGGCAGGATTTTGATAGCCGAAGCAAGAATGAGGAGTAACACCACCGTCGGTGCCAGATACGGAATCAGATCGCCAATCATACGGCCTCCTTGTGTTGCCGTTACTTTGTTTACCGGGTCAACCGCTCTCCGGGATGACCCTGACGGTTACCGTCAAACCTTCAATTGCTGTCACTTGAACCCGGTCACCCTCTTTGACAGGCGCTTCGCTGATGGCATTCCAACGCTCACCGCTGAGCCGGACATGACCCCGGTAGTGGCCATGCTCTCCGGAGAATTCATCCAGTGCCACGCCTTCCTCATGGGTAAGCTGCTCGGCCCCACTGACCGGGTGCCGTCGACGCAGGCCGATGAACCGGGTCACCGTCCAGAGGATAAAGCCACCGGCCACCACGGCGGTGCCACCGATTGTCGGCAGCGATATATCCCGGTGGCTGCCATCCATCAGGATGATGGAACCGGTCACAAAGGCGACAATGCCGCCGACGCCCAATATCCCGAAACTGGGCACAAACGCCTCCCCCACGATGAACGCCAGCCCGAGGATGATCAATGCCAGGCCGGCATAATTCACCGATAGAACCTGGAAGGCAAAAAGCGCGAGAATCAGTGAGATAGCGCCAATCACGCCCGGCACCACGGCACCGGGGTTGGCCAGTTCGAAGATGATGCCGTAGAAACCGATTATCATCAGGAAGTAGGCAACGTTCGGATCGGTGATCACCGAAAGCAGGCGGGTGCGCCAGTCTGGCTGGGACCTGACGATTTCCAGGCTGGCCGTGTTCAGGGTCATCTCGCCCGAAGCCATGCGAACGGTCCTGCCATCCACCTGCTGCAGCAAGTCTCGAATGCTGGGTGAGACGACGTCGATGACGTTCTTTTCCAGGGCCTCGTCGGCACCGAGGTTCACCGCCTCACGGACGGCTTCCTCAGCCCACTCGGCATTTCGGCCGTGACGTTCCGCCAGTCCGCGAATATAACTGACCGCATCTTCCAGAACCTTGCGTTCCATGGCGGTACCGCCGCGGCGTTTGCCATCATCGTCGTTGGCTTGCTGTTCGTCGTCGGACGAAGACCCTGATGCGGAATCAGAGCCCTCATCCGTTTGCGGCTCGCCAGAGGCCGGGTCGCTCTCGGGTTCGGGGCTACCCGGCAGGCCGCCCATCTGAACCGGCGTCGCAGAACCGAGGTTGGTCGCAGGGGCCATCGCGGCAATGTGACTGCCATAGAGTATATACGTGCCAGCGCTGGCGGCCCGAGCACCCTGAGGGGAAACATAGGTAGCCACGGGAACTTCGGAGGCAAGAATCGCCTTGATGATATCCCGCATGGAATCCATAAGGCCGCCCGGGGTGTCCATTTCAATGATCACTAAACCGGCGCCCTCGGACTCGGCCCTGCGAATGCCCCGGGTGACGTAGTCCATGGTTGCGGGGCCGATGGCACCCTCGACGGTGAGTACCAGAGCGGTCTCCGAGGCCTTCTGCTGGGCAAACACCTGATGGGCGAGGGAAGCCAGTGCCAGCAGGGCGCCGGTCATCAACACCAGAGCCCAGCGCCGAAGGCGGACAGGGTTCTGTGATCGCATGGGATGGTTTACCTGCATGACGCCTCCCTGGATCCGGAAAATCAATCCCTTGGTAATACGATGGCACGGTGCCTGCGGTTCTGTTGCAGGCACTGACTCAGTGCGGCAGTCTTGCCCGTAACTCTATGTCAGAAGTATAGCCGTTGCTCCGGCTCGTTGGCCGATTCCGGTGATTTCTCTTCCACGGTCTTGTCTGCGGCCATTCGGGTAACTCGCTCACCAATCATGGTTGGCAGGCCATCGGCCTGGTCCACTGCCAGCTCAATGGCACCACGCTTGACCTCAACGCCCGGATGCCGGCTGCGGAAAGCCTCAACTTCAGCAAAGACCTGCTGCCATAAACGGTCGCGATCTTCACGGGGGTAGTCTTCATGGGGGCGGTGCACCTCAAGCCAGACTTCGCCATCCGAGAAACCGATCTTGACGGCATCGTGAACAACCTGAACCGGTGTGCCTTTCTCCACCTGGTAAACAAACCGGGAGATGTCCTCGTTGTACATCCGGAAACAGCCATGGCTGACCGGCATGCCCACACCAAATTTCTTGTTGGTGCCATGGATCAGATAGCCTTTCTCGCTCAGCAACAGGGCGTGAGTACCAAGTGGATTTCCGGGGCCCGGCGGAATCATTCGGGGCAGGTACTCGCCAGAGGCCTCATATTCCGCGCGAATACTGGCCGGCGGATACCAGGCCGGGGATTCCAGCGGCATGGTGACCTTGGCATCGGTCAGCGGAGAGGGGTTTTCAGCAGTTCCCACGCCAACCGGATACACCTGAACGCCCTGATCGGTGAAGTAGTAAAGGCGATACTCCGCCAGATTGATGACAATGCCCTCGCGCCGGGAGTCGGGCAGCACATAATGGCGCGGCAGGGTAATGGTGGTGCCTTCTCCGGGTAACCAGGGATCGACACCGGGATTGGCCTTCACCAACTCCAGGTAGCCCATGGCCAGACGGTTACCAATAGCGGCAAACGTGTCCTCGTAACGCGTCTCGAATACACCAAGCTCCCCCGCCACGTCCCCCTGGATCGGGAAGGTGGGCACACGGGGGCTTCTGTCGGGTTTCTCCTGGGTATCCGGACTACTGGCAGCATCCACAGGCTCTGCCGACCCGATGGTCGGAAATGCCAGGAGCTGTGCCAAAGAAAAAACCGCTAAGAATCTGAACCACATAGAAAACATTCCGAAAGCATCAGGCAACCGGGTACATTGACAGCGCGTACCCTCAAGAGTTCATATAGGCCGCCCATACTGTTACAACGGCAAGCACTACGAAAAGAACGCTTGCGCCAATCCGGGCTGTGGCAAGGGGCAACCGTTCCATCAGCCAGCGTCCTGCCATGATAACCGGTATGTTGGCTAGCAGCATCCCCACCGTGGTACCCAGAATAACCCAGAAGGTTTC
>JAWWAT010000013.1:0-20186 GCA_033721635.1 Marinobacter sp.
GCCACTGGCGATAAACCCGGTGACCACAGCCGCGATCAGCGCGACCAGAATCCATTTCTTGAGTGTCATGAAATCATCCTTCCTACCTTGAACGTGATAACGAAGAGACCCCCGAGTTCTGAAAGTGTTACATCAGGCCATCAGTTCTGATTTCGTTACCGGCTTTACGATGTTGTACGTCGTTCGACCGCGCATTGTGTCAACGATTGCTCATGAATATCTAACAATTTGATCACGCATCCTACTCATCGAGTGTGGGGAACTTTTCAGCCGCTTTCGAAACTTACTGCTATTCTTGAACAATTGCTCACTTAAAGGAATAGCAATGGCCCATTCAGCTCTTAACGAGGAGCAGGCCCTGATCGAAGGCCTAAAAACCGGAAACGAGCAGTCCTACAAAGAAGCAGTGCGGACTTTTACTCCCGGTATGCTCGCCGTCGCCCGGTTTTATCTGGACCATTCCAGTGCAGAAGAGATTGTCCAGGATTGTTGGGTCACAGTTATTGATGCCGTCCAGAAGTTTGAGGGGCGGTCCGGCCTGAAAACCTGGCTACATCGAATTGTCGCCAACCGCTGCAAGAACCGTCTTCGCTCAACCAAACGAGAGGTCTCTACGGATTTCTCAGAAGCCCTGGAGCCGGAACTGGGGGAGCGGTTTAACGCCAGGGGTCGATGGGATCTGCCCCCAAAACTGCAGTTTCACGACTCAGCCGACACCCTTATGGAAAACGGCGCCCTCAGTGATTGCCTGGACAAACACCTCTCTGCTCTGCCGGAAGCCCAGCGCTCGGCCCTGATGCTCTACGAAGCCCATCAGCACAAATCCGATGATGTCTGTAACATTCTCGATGTCAGTGCCTCTAACTTGCGGGTGCTTCTGCACCGGGCCAGACAGAAAATCTTTCTTATGGTGGAAACCTTTCAGGAGACCGGCGAATGCTGATGTGCAGGGATCTCGCGGTTATCGCCAGCGATTACATTGATGGCGAACTGCCCGTTTTCCAGAAAATGTCGGTGAAAATGCACCTGTTGATGTGCAGGGACTGCCGGACCTTTATTGGCAACCTGCGCGCAAGCACTGAGCTGATGAAAGCGCACTCGTCCGCGCAGGCAGATAAGGAACTTATCCGCAGAATTGATGAACGAGTGGCTGAGGCATTGAGAGAAGGGCCCCAAAACCCGACAAGCCGAGACACGGAATAATTGAAGTCAGCTTTCTGGAACCGGGAACCGCCGATAATGGTTTTGGCGTTGCCTCTGTTCCGCCTCCAACGCAACCGCCCAGCTTTCCACATCTATAGGTATAGTGCCCAGGATCTCCAGCGTACGATCTTCAAGAACCTCTTCCAGACCTTGCGTCCGCCGCTGATCAATAACCTCATCGCGATGGTAAAGAAGTGCTTCGATCTGGGGTCGGAAGCAACGAACCATGGCCGTCAGCCATCGGTTAACCGGCCAACTGGGGTGAGCATGATCAATGGCAAACTGATCAAGCACGCCCACTATCGCCTCGGCAGGCAGCCAGCTCTCATCAGTTACCCAGCGGTTTACCGTAAACAGGTCCGTGGGATACCCCCAGGCATCCATGGATATAGCTATCAAATGAGCCACACGATCCTCTCCAATCGGGCCCATTAACGGTTTCGCCGCGTCGGGCAGGGCGCCATTACGAAGAAACAGATGGAAATGACCATGCTCGGCGTGGTCTTCCCGGTGCGCATGGTAGTAATACTGGGACGCCGTTTCCCGATCGTAGACATCGTCCTTGGGATAGTGGTCCATCTCATAGAACGGGCCCTGCCCCTTGAGAACCTCACCGACCACATTCAGCCCTCCTTTTTCCAGCACCCGGTAACACTCCCGGATCTCTTGGATGGCCCCAAGGCTGGCTGATAACTGCTTTTCCGCCAGGCTTTCCGGCTCCGGAATTTGAAGCGTTTGCATCATGGTTTACTCCTCACCGCGCGACTCCAGAAGGCTCCTGAAGCCGCGTGGGCCAAAAGGTTCAACGGATCAAGCAGCCACATCGGTCCTAAGCCTGCCATTACTGGCCGAACAAGGATTCTTCGCGGCACACGGATTCTTACCAGCGCACGGATTTTTCGTCGCGCATGGGTTCTTGCCTGCACAGGGACCGCAGGCACCGCATTTGCTCCCCTTCAGAGCACAAGGGTTTTCAGAGAGCTGCTTCTGAACGCTGGCCATGTACTGGGTCAACGCAGCAAGCTGCTCTCCGCTCCATTCCAATGGTTCGGTAGCCATGGGTTGCACCATGCAGATCTGAATCATTTCATCGAGGTGCACGGATTCTATGCCAAAGATGTTTTTGGCCATCGCCACCGAATGCGGGTAGGCCTTGGCAAAGGTTGCGTTGTAACCGGCGCCATCGTTGTGGCACGTCGCACAAGACAAGCCGTTGCTACTGAGGGACGTGTCGTTGAACAACTTTTTCCCCAGCGCCATCAGTTTGCAGGGATTACCCTCGTAGGGTTGATAGTTCGGTGGTCGGGTGACCTTTTTGGCAGCGCAGGGGTTAGGCTTTGCCCCGCACTTGCCGCCGGCCGCGCAGGGATTACAGCCTTTGGTTGCACACGGATTCTTCGATGCACATGGGTTTTTCGTGGCACACGGATTCTTGGCTGCGCAAGGATTGCACCCGGCTTTGCAGCCAGCCCCACACTGCTGTCCTGCCTTGCATTGGTTCTTGCACGGCGCGCAGGGGCCGCAGGTGGCCGCAGCCAAGCCTCCAGCACCCAGCATGGCGGTCACCAATACGGCAGACCACCAGGCAGTGCGCTGGTGTTCGTAGGAACTGCGAATCGCCTTTCTCAATGGATGTATTGTGGACATGGTCTCTCTCCCTGTTCACAGAGTTTTTGAGGCGGGCCTGAACGGCCCGTGACCGCCGCAAAGATCGGTCTCTCGGGAGACACATGCATTCCATAATTATTACATTAATCACTCAATTTCTTCGGCGACAAACACGCGCGTTTCCGGATGAAAGGTGTACCAGGCAAACCAGAAAGCCCGGGTTGCAGGCAGCAGTCTTCCGTTCCGAGATCTCAACTCCGCCGATGGCACCTCGGGCTCGTAATGGATAAAAACGTCCAGACCTCCGATCTGGTCCTCGAGGACAGCCCCGTGTTTTTCCAGTTCCGGAAAAGGCCAGGCCTTGCTTTCGCCATTATGGGTCCACCCGAGAACCCAGGTTTTCGGGTGGTATTTCTGGCTCGTGTGAGTAACTGGAAAAAAAAGTCGTTCAGTATGGTCGTAGTCCCCGTAGGGCGACATTCGATAATTTCGGTGATATCCAGTGTCAGGGGAAAGCACTCTCCCCTCGGAGCCAACACGCTCGCGCCAGGACTCCCAGAGCTCATGGCGAATGGCAACGGGAGCCAGCCTCATGCCCACCAGGGGACCGGATATCGCCCGACCTTCAATTTGTGACCATAATGACTCTGTCTGATGGTCATACATCAACAGATCGCTATTGAAGAGCAGGCCGGATACGCCAAAGGTCAGTCGTTGCCCCTCTATCACTGGATCGAAAGCGATTCCGGTGCCGCAAAGCGGGCAAAAAGTTATTACTACCGGGTTATCAGAGAGGTCATGGTTAACGATCTCATGCCAGTTGAGAATGCCGACGGGATAGGCGAAGAAAGCAGCTCCTGAGTCAAAGGTCAGCATCAAATCATTCGGGCGCCAGAGCGACGCTTCATCGGGTGGCTCGAATACGGGACGGTCAATGGAAGGAATGCCATCCTTTGGCGGACCACCGTGCAGGATTTTTTCGATCGGCACCGATGCATTGCCGATTTCGAAGCCGTTTTTCTGAGCTGCCATGGAAGACTGGCCACTGAGGATGATCAAACAGAGTGCAAGCAATGCCGGGATACGCATATCTGTTCCCTCCCTTCGCCAAAATCGAGAATCTCTCAGTTCTGCTATTCATGACACCGATACTCCTGAATCGTTACCTTTGACCGGTTCGAAACGGCGACAGGAGCCTTTTCTCTCTGTTATGAATACAGGGGCAGAAAATACAGAGGAGATCAGAGATGGCCTTCAAGCCAACCGATAACCGAAAAGCAACCATGGTCGCCGCCCTGGCTGGCGGCTGGGTCGCCGACGCCGCAAGCCTGGGCCTTCACTGGCTTTACAACAGCGAACGCATCGCGGAGGTCGGTGGCCAGACACCCGAATTCCTGCCTCCACGGGCCGACTATTACACCAAGGGATTTGGCTATTTTGCCCATGAGGGCAAGCAGGTCGGTGATGTGAGCCACTACGGCGCCGCAACCGGTGTGCTCACAGACAGCCTGTTGGCCAGCAACGGCAGTCTGGACATCCGCGATTACCAGCGTCGGTTCCGTTCTTTTTTTGGGCCCGGCGGACGCTGGCAGGGCTTCATAGATAACCCGACGCGGATCACACTTGAGAATTTCAATGCGATCGAGCGCAAGGCGGTCGAAGAAGCACAATCCAGCATGCCAGCGAGCCTCACCGACAAGCAGAAACGGGTGCTGGTGCAGAAAGTGATGCCCTACACCTGCCGGCTGAGTGGTGACCAACTGGCCCAACCGGTACGCGAGGCCATCAGCCTCACCTATAAAGAGGCGGAAGTGCAGGAGGCCGGTGTTCACCTGGCACAGACCATTGACCGCCATATGGTGCGTGAAAGCGGTGCCGACGATATGCAGTTGCCTGCGGTGTCCAAACTTCCGCCACTGGTGGCGTCCCATTGCGGAAGCAGCAACCTTCTGGAGGTCGTGGAAGCGGCGGTGCGGGTAACCAATCACAACGACGATGCCGTCGCCTGGGCGAAGTGCGCTGCGGTGCTTTTGGATGGGCTTTTTCGGGGCGAGGGGCTTTCAGCATCAATGGATGCGGCCATGACCGAGGCTCCGGACCGGGACTCCCTTGAGCGCGCCCGCAGGACCTCAAAACTGGATGGTGTAGGTGCCGGCGAAAGCTTCGGCCGAACCTGCTATCTGCATGAAGCCATGCCGGTCAGTTTCCATATACTCACCCACGCCCGCAGCTACACCGAAGCCATTCGTGCCAACATTCATTGTGGTGGTGATTCGTGCGGTCGGGGCTGGTTCATTGGCCCCGCCATGGCAGCCATCCATGGGGTGGGCGGTGAGGCGGGCATTCCCCTCAGCTGGCTTGCAAGGTTAACGGACGCCGCTAGCGTGTATCAGGATATCGAATCGCTGGTCTACGGTTCGTAAATTCTGCTACCAGCTTTCCCCGAACGGCCTGATATCAAGTTCATGGGTCCAGGCCGAGGGGTTCTGCTGGCAAAGGCTCCAGACTGCCTCCGCCACGGCCGAAGGCTGCACAAAGAAATCGTCTGGTTTATCCGGCAACATTTCGCGCGTTCGTGGCAAGTCCACCACGCCATCAATCACCACGTTGGCCACGTGAATCTTCTCCGGCCCCAGCTGGCGGGCCAGGGACTGCGCCAGGCTGCGCTGTGCCGCCTTGGCTGATGCAAATGGGGCCGTATTCGCCCGGCCCCGGGTTGCCGCCGAGGCACTGGTTACAACGATGCTTGCCGTTTTGTGCTGCCTGAGCTGGGGCAGCGCCGCCTTGGTGGCGGCCACCAGACCCTGCACGTTGATCCGCCAGTTCGCCTCGAAGTCTTCAAGACTCGCCTGCTCAACGGTTTTGAAAGTGCCTCCGCCAGCGTTGTAGAGCAACACGGATACCGGTCCAAGCTTGCTCTCAATCGCCGCCAGTACAGAGGTAATCTGTTCGGGTTGCATCAGGTCACAGGGAAAGGCACTGGCGCCTGGTATTGCCGCCTCCAGGTCCAGGAGATAGGACTCGCTGCGGGCCAACATGGCCACTTGAAAGCCCTCCTCACTGAACCGGCGAACAAACGCCTCACCATTGCCGGGACCTACACCGAGAACTGCACATACCTTGCTCATAGAGTGGCTCCTACAGAGAAATTCGAGGATTTGTCACTTGCGAGTATCAACAAGGTTAGCTGGTGATTGCCTTCCGTGCTCACCGGGGCTACTGGATCAGACCGGGAAGGCCGACAGGCGTGATCGAAAGCGCGGCCTTACACCCGTCCGTCCAGATGCAGCCAACGGGAGAGCCGAGAGTGCGGGCGTCGGCGGAGATACAAAGGCAATGTGCTCATTACCAACAGTACCGTGGCGGCAGCCACGACGGTCAAGGTGCGATTCAGCTCGAAGGTGTGACCCAGTCCGGCAAACACAAAGGTCATCGGCAGCATGCCAAGTAAGGTGGCCAGCGCGTAACGCCAGACATGTATGGCCGTCACGCCGGCCGCATAACTGATCAGCGCAAAGGAAAACAGCGGGATGAGTCGGGTCAGGAATACGGCGATAAACAGGAACCGCTGCGAACCTCGAGCCGAGAATACGGGGTTGTTTTCAAGCTTTTGCTGAACAGCATCCCGCCCGAGCACCCGGGCCAGATAAAACGCGATCAGCGAACCGGCCAGGGCGCCAACCACTGCAATCGCCGTCCCATGGAACATGCCGTAAACCAAACCAGAGGCGGCACTGATCGGCAAAGTGGGTATCGGCCCGACCACCACCGCCAGAATCATCAGAAGCATCAGTAATACCGGCCCAAGCGCGCCCTGGTGGGCAAACCAGTCGGACAGCACCGACGGAGCAAAGCTGGCCGGCATGCCCAATTGCCGCAACAGGAGCCAGATGGCCGCCATCAACAGCGCGACAATAGCCAGGAAAGAGAGACGGAAAACCAACTGCGATCGGGTCATCGGGGTATTCTACCCTTGATCCGGGCGCCAGTAAGTAATGCCGTTGCCCTCTGCAAACTAAAAAGGCCGGGTGTCATACCGACACCCGGCCCTTCGCATTGCACTAATCCGGGGTTCTTCTCCGATTAGTGTCACGGCATTTCAATTAACGCCAGCCTACCCGGTCAAAGATTTTAACTGCTTCCGGGTTGTTGGTTCCCAGTACGCTGACATTGATGTCATCAATGTTCAGGTTACCCCAGGAATCCAGTACCGGGTTCTTCAGTACACCCTCTACCGCCGGGAACTCGTGGTTGCTTTCAGCAAAGATCTGCTGAGCGGTATCGGAGGACAGGAACTCGAGGAACCGGACCGCGTTGTCTTTGTTGGGCGCGGTGGCTACCACACCGGCACCACCGATATTGGCATGTACACCACGGCCTTCCTGATTCGGGAAGATAATGCCAACCTCACGGGCCACTTCACGATCGGCGACATCGTCGGAGTTCAGCAGGCGGGCATAATAGTAGTGGTTACCAACCGCCAGGTTGCATTCACCGGCAGCTACAGCGCGAATCTGATCGGTATCGCCACCCTGGGGATCACGTGCCATGTTGTTCACAACGCCCTGCGCCCACTCTTCAGCGCCCTCTTCGCCGTGATGCTCAACCATGCTTGCCAGCAGCGACTGGTTGTAGATGTTGCTGGATGAACGGATGCAGATTTCGCCCTTGAACTCGGGCTTGGCCAGATCTTCATATTGGCTGATCTGGGCCGGATCGAAATCAGAGCGATCGTAGTAGATCACGCGCAGGCGCTGACTGAAGCCAAACCAGTGGCCTTCAGGGTGACGCAGGGTGTCTGGCAGACGGTTGTTCAGGGTTTCAGAATCGACCGGCTGAAAAATTCCCTCCTGGTCAGCACGCCAGAGGTTGCCAGCGTCGACCGTGATCAGAATATCCGCCGGGCTGGCTACGCCCTCACGCTTGATGCGCTGGATCAGTGCATCAGACTTGCCCTCAATCAGGTTGACCTTGATACCGGTCTCTTCTGTGAAGGCGTTGTAGATGGCCTGGTCGGAATCATAATGGCGTGCGGAGTACAGGTTCACTTCACTTGCAGATACGCTTGTCGCAGCCAGAGTGGTTGCCAGTACAGAGGCTGCCAGCTTCGCTTTGTGAGATACCACGGTATCGATCTCCTCGTTTCTTTAGCGATATTAATGGTGATAATGATTTCGATTTGTCAGTGATTTAAACTAACCCAAGCCAAGAAGTCAATAAATAGGAATCAATCTCTTTCACGTATTCAATACACAATCACACTCAATAAGCTTACAATTGGCCATCGACTTGAGTGGGAACCAGAAGGTTGGATCGCCAACATGAGCATTTATCAGCAAAGCCCCGCCGTTAATCAGCAGCTCGAGAATGGTCTGTCGGGCCCATCGCTGATGCTCGACCGCGTGCATTGTTCATTCCATGGCGACAGCGTGGTCAAAAACATCAACTTGCATCTGGAAGCGGGCGAAGTGGTTTGCCTCCTTGGCCCATCCGGCTGCGGAAAAACGACGCTGCTGCGCATCGCCGCCGGGCTTCAGGCCCCTTCTGAGGGCAAGGTTTTTCTGGGCCGCTCTCTGGTCTCCGGGCCTGGGCTTCAGGTACCGCCCGAGAAGCGCAACGTTGGCCTCGCTTTTCAGGAATCGGCACTCTTCCCGCACCTGACCGTGCTGGAAAACGTCTGTTTTGGTATCAGCGCTATGCCCAAAAAACAGAAACGTGCCCGGGCTCTGGAACTGTTAGAACGCCTGGGCATGGCCGATGCCGCCAATGTTTACCCACATACACTGTCGGGTGGTCAACAGCAGAGGGTCGCCCTGGCCAGAGCACTTGCTCCGTCGCCGAGGGTGATGCTACTGGATGAGCCTTTTTCCAGCCTCGATGCCCGCCTGCGTGATCAGATCCGCGATGACACGCTGCATGTGCTAAAAGAGCTGAACACGGCAACCCTCCTGGTCACCCATGATCCCGAGGAAGCCATGTTCATGGCGGATCGAATCGCCCTGATGCGCGATGGCGAGATTGTGCAAACTGGCTCACCCACGGAACTCTACTGCAACCCGGCCGAGCCGTTCGTGGTGAATTTCTTCGGTCAGGTTAATGAACACGTCGGAATTGTGCATGACGGCCAGGTAGCGACGCCCCTGGGCCGACTGGACGCGTCGCGATTCGACGAAGGCGCGAATGTCAGAATTCTGATACGACCTGAGGCCGTCAAAGTGACGCCCCTGGAGGGGAAGGTCGCTGATGATCGCACCAGCCATGTCATTATGTCCCGCCTGCTGGGACCCACCAGCCTGCTGCATATTTGCGCCCATGGACCAGACGGTCAGGAGATGCACCTGCACGCCAAAGTGCCGGGGGTGTTTCTGCCAGAGGAGGGCCAGGCAGTCTCCCTTGAGCTGGATATGTCCCAGGTTTTCCTGTTTGAGGCAGAAACCTGGCGTTAACCCCGGCCACTGCCCGGACGGGATCTGCGCATCGCAAGGCTGAGGATAACGACCGGAATGATTCCCACGGCAACAATGGCCAGTGAGGACATGGCGGATTCTGCCAGCCGCTCGTCGGAAGCCAGGCTGTAGGCACGAACCGCCAGCGTATCAAAGTTGAATGGCCGGAGTATGATGGTTGCCGGCAGCTCCTTCATCACATCCACGAACACCAGTATGCCGGCCGCGAGCAGGCTGCTGCGCATGATGGGCGTATGCACCTTGCGCAGGGTGCCACCCGCAGTTTGCCCGAGCGTTCGGGCCGCCGCGTCCATGGACGGCGTCACTTTCCCGAGACTGGCCTCGACGGTGTTGAACGACACCGCCAGGAAACGCACGGTATAGGCATAGATCAGGACAAATGCACTGCCACTAAGCACCAACCCCACCATAAAGCCAAAGCTATCCCGGAGAAAAAGATTTAACTGCTGGTCGGCCCAGGCCAGGGGAATCATGATGCCAACCGCAACAACCGACCCCGGGATGGCATAGCCCATGGCCGCGACCCGATTGGCGCCCCTGACCCAGGAACTGGGATTCAGGCGGGCACCGTAGCTCAGCATGACCGCAAGCCCAACAGCCACCAGCGCCGCGCTCGATGCCAGGATGAAGCTGTTGAACGCGAACTCCAGGAAACGGGTACCGAACAGCGCGTCACCGGTGGTAATGGCCATCTCCAGCAGGATCAGCGCCGGCACAATGAACCCGATCAGAATGGGCAGGAAACAGACCAGGAACGCCAGGGCGGCCTGTCCGGATTTGAGCGAATACTCCGGCAAAGCCTGGTAGCGCGACGAGGTATGGTATTGCTTGCCCCCGCGGGACACTCTTTCAAGAACCACAACGAACACCACGAACACTAGCAGACAGGCCGCCAGCTGTGCCGCCGCAACCGGCTCCCCCAGGCCGAACCAGGTTCGATAGATTCCGGTAGTGAAGGTATCCACACCGAAGAACTGGACCGCCCCGAACTCGTTCAGCGTTTCCATCAGTACCAGCGAGACCCCACCGATAATGGCGGGACGCGACAGTGGCAGGGCAATGCGCTTGAACATGCTCCAGGGGCCAAGGCCCAGCGTTCGGCCGACATCAAGCGCGCTTACCGACTGCTCCATGAAAGAGGCCCGGGCAAGCAGGTAAACATAGGGATAGAGCACCATGGTAATCAGCAGGGAAGCGCCACCCAATGACCGTATATCCGGGAAATAATAGTCGCCATACTCCCAGCCAAACCAGTCACGCAGAGCACTTTGCAGGGGGCCGGCGAACTGCAGGAAGTCGGTGTAGGCATAGGCAATCACGTAGGTCGGTACGGCAAGCGGCAGTAAAAGAGCCCACTCGAACAGGCGCCTTCCGGGAAAACGGCACATCACCACCAGCCAGGCACAGGCGGTGCCGATCAGGGTGGTGCCAAAAGCCACCGACAGGCTCAGAACCACCGTGTTGCTCAAATATCGTCCGAGCACGGTACTGACCAGGTGTTCCCAGACCTCACCGGACGGAAAAAACACATGGGCCAGGATAACCAGCACGGGCAGAGCCACCAGCAACGCAATCAAAAAGGTGCTGACCGTCCAGGCGCTGAAACGGCGCGCGCGATGCCTGGCCTCAGTTCCAGAACCTGAGCCTGACAATTCGCTTGTCTGTGATGTCGTATGTTCAGCCATAAAGCCTATACAGGGCGGGTAGGGAACCGGAGTATAAGGGATACGGCGGCGTTATGAAAAATGGCCAGCCGGAAGAAAGGGACTGCCGCCCCGAAGACAGCAAAAAAAAGACGCAGACGAGACGCCTGCTGTCACAGACTTGTCTGTTTAGCTGGCCAGGCGGTTAACCTGTTCCACGAACGCCGTTGGCAGGGTGTCGATCACCGGCCGGGCATCCCCGCACACATCCGGATTCGGGGCGTCCGGCTCTTTGGCCAGCACGATTGGCGATTCCGACCAGTGCAGCAGCTCCAGTTTGCCGTTCTCCTGCTCCACCAGGGCCGTGCAGTGCTCCACCCAATCACCGTCGTTGCAGTAGAGGCCTTCCTCGCTGCGCAGGAAACCGGCGGAGTGTATGTGGCCACAGATAAAGCCATCGTAGTTGCCCTTTTCCGCAACGGTAAGGGCTGCCAATTCGAAGCGGCGGATGAAGGTGCGGGCCTTGCCAATGCGGCTCTTTACCCAGGCCGCCAGCGACCAGTAGGGCTTGCCCTTCAGGCGACGCCAGGCGTTGAACCAGCGGTTCAGGCGCAGCAGGATACCGTGGGCACGGTCGCCGACCAGAAGCATCAGCGGACTGCAGCGCACCACCTGATCAAACTGGTCGCCATGGCACACCATGAACCGACGGCCGTCAGCCGTGGTATGCACGGCCTTGTATCGAAGCTCAATGCCAGCAATGGTCTGCCCGCAGAACCGACGCAGGAAATCGTCGTGATTTCCAGGCACGTAGACCACGCGGGTTCCGCTGGCCGCCAGCTCAATAAGTTTGTGAATGACGGCCTGATGGGAATCCGGGAAGTGCACCCGTCGCTGCATCGCGATCAGATCGATAATGTCGCCCACCAGGTAGAGGGTTTCGCAGCGGACCTGGCTCAGGAAATCCAGCAGGTATTCCGCCTGGCAGTCCGCCGTGCCCAGGTGTACGTCGGAAATGAAAACGCTCCGGTAGCTCCGCATCTTGTCTCCCGTCTTTCAACCAGTCCGGATGCTGACACCTTGGCAAGATCCGGTGACGGGGAAGTGACAACGAGAAGACAGTTCTGTGAAGCTCGGGAGTAAACCTTGGGAGCTGAAGCAGGGAAGATCCGGTAACCCACCGGGTTACCGGAATACCGATGGCCGCTTGTTTAGCGCAGATCCGGATTCAGGGTATAGGTACCCGTTACACGGGCACTGGCCAACACGTGCCCTGCCATGGCCTCGCGCACGTCGTTGCCATCGAACTCGCCATCGAGGGCGAGGGTATCGACATCCAGTGCGTGCACCTCGAAGTGATAGTGATGGATGATTTCATCGTTCCAGGGCGGACAGGGGCCATCGTACCCGGCGTAGGTGCCGTTCATGTCGGGATTGCCCGCGAGGAACTGGGTGTAGTTGTTCACACCGCGGATACCGATGGGGCCCGGGCCCGGCTCCTTGCCCTTGGGAATCACACCATCGCTGTCTTCGCCTTCCGGGATCCGGCTGGTCCCGGCTGGTACATCCACCAGCAGCCAATGGAAGAAATCGACCCGTGGAATATCCTTTGAAACAGTCTTGCCTTCCTGGTTCACGTCGTCTGCGACGCTGGGGACGTCCGGATCGAACATCATCACCACGAAGCTCTTGGTGCCCTCGGGCGCATCGTCCCAGACAACTTCGGGGTTCCGGTTGGGACCGAAGCTCATGTGATCCTCTTCGCTGTAAACCCCGAATGCGAATTTCTCGGGAATCGGCTGGCCTTCGTCTATGCCTTGAACCTGTAGTTTCACGGCGTTGCCTCCTGTCGTTTTGGCCTTTGGCTCATTGACTGTGTCTGGGACAGTCTCATTCTGTGATAATACGTTTTTAACACAAAACCGATTGAACTGACCACGGAGCCCCGATGAGCCAACAGAAGCCCGGCAAGCCGCAACAGCCCGCAAACCAGAAAGACGAGGATGCGGTTGCCTTCGCACAGGGTATTTTCGAACTGGCCCGCAACGGCGGTGCCGGGCCTCTCAGCGTGATGCTGGATGCCGGCGTACCGGTGAACATGCGCACCAGCGAAGGCGAGACCCTTCTGATCCTGGCCAGCAAACACGGCCACCCGGATACGGTGCGCCTACTGCTGGAAAAGGGCGCTGATCGGGATGCAAAGGACAGCAACGGCAACACCGCATTGTCGCTGGCAAAAACCGACAGCGTACGGCGCCTGTTCGAAGAACACAGCCGGTAAGCCGGCATGTTCAACAAGAGCGAGATTATTCATCACACCCGGGACGCCCTGGGCAGCATCCTGGTGGTCGATTACCGCAAGCACCGCGTGCTCACCTTCAATTCGGTGTTCGAACAGAGCAAGATCGACCGTCGCTACCCCTATCTGCCGGTGCACGAATACAACCGGGCCATGATGCTGCCGGCGGTGTTTGCCAACCCCCGCCACGTGACGATTCTGGGCCTGGGCGGCGGCGTCATGGCCGGTGCCTTTCACCATCTCTACCCGGAATGCCGGATACACGCGGTCGAACTTCGCCAGGCGGTGCTGGACACAGCGAGGGAATTTTTCGATCTGCCGGACAGTGACCGCCTTGAAGTCACCGTTGCCGATGCCCGGGATGCCCTGGAAAAACTGCCGGACGCAAGCACCGATATGATTCTGGCCGATCTGTATAACGCAGACCGGATGAGCCCTGCCCAGGCCCAGAAGCAGTTCGTGGATGAATGCGCGCGGGTACTCACGGATGAGGGCTGGCTGGTGCTGAACTACCATCGGACCCCGGATGTTGAAGGGGCCAACTTCCGGCGGCTCAAGAGACATTTTGCTGTACTTCTGAGCTTCCGGAGCAAAAGCAACAACACCGTGGTTTATGCCAGCAAACAGCACTTCCAGTCAGTACACCCCAAGGATCCAGTGCTCTCGGATCTGGAGAACCGGCTGCCAATCGACTGGCGTCGCCTGATGACCAAAGTCAGCCGGATGGAGTGAGATTGCTCACTGCCATTTTTCTCCGGGGCTCTGATAGTCACGGATGGCCTGATGCAGCGTCTCTGGCTGGTCAGCCTGGATCAGCATGTCGATGTACTGCTGCTGCAGAAATCCGGCACGTTCCATGTTCTCCGCCATCGCCAGCAATGGGTCAAAAAAGCCGTTGACGTTGTAGATGGCACAGGGCTTCTGGTGCAGACCCAGCTGCCCCCAGGTCCAGGCTTCGAACAGTTCCTCCAGCGTGCCAATCCCGCCCGGAAGCGCGACAAATCCGTCCGCCAGATCAGCCATCAGGGCCTTGCGCTCGTGCATGTTCTTAACCACATGCAGCTCGGTCAGACCGGAGTGGGCCAGTTCGCGATCCCGAAGATGCTCGGGGATGACCCCGTGAACCCGGCCGTTCGCGGCCAGCACTGCATCGGCCACAACCCCCATCAGGCCGACATGACCCCCGCCAAAAACCAGTTCAATGCCGTTGCGGCCGAAATAGTCACCCAGCTCCCGGGCCTTGTCCGTATAAACCGGATCATTACCGGACCGGGAGCCGCAATAAACCGCAACCTTCATTCACCGTCCCCGATCTTGTCCTGGGTCCGGGTCTCGAAATCGCTGGCGTCGTGGCGCTCGTGCAGCTGGCTGCTCGGCTCACCCCAGGCCCGGTTGACCATCCGGCCACGTCTGACCCCCGGACGTTGGGCGATCTCATCGGCCCAGCGAATGACGTTGGTGTAGGTGTGGGCTTCGAGGAATTCGGCCGCGTCGTATACCTTGTTTTTTACCAGGGCGCCGTACCATGGCCAGATCGCCATATCGGCAATGGTGTATTCGTCGCCGGCAATGTACCGGTTGTTGGCCAGCTGGCGGTCGAGCACATCCAGCTGACGTTTGACTTCCATCGTGTAACGGTTGATCGGGTACTCGTAGTACTCCGGCGCGTAGGCGTAGAAATGACCGAAGCCGCCACCAAGCATGGGTGCGCTGCCCATCTGCCAGAACAGCCAGTTCAGGGTCTCGGCACGCCCGGCAACGTCCTTGGGCAGGAAGGCTCCGAATTTCTCCGCCAGGTAAAGCAGGATGGACCCGGACTCGAACAGGCGGATGGAGGGGCTGACACTGTGGTCCATCATGGCGGGGATCTTGGAGTTGGGGTTCACCTCCACGAAACCGCTGCCAAACTGGTCGCCCTCGGTAATCTTGATCAACCAGGCATCGTACTCGGCATCTTTGATACCCAACTCCAGCAGCTCCTCGAGCATCACCGTCACTTTCACGCCGTTGGGGGTGGCCAGCGAGTACAACTGCAGCGGGTGCTTGCCAACCGGCAGCTCCTTGTCGTGGGTCGGGCCGGCGATCGGACGGTTGATACTGGCAAACCGACCTCCGCTCTCGGAGTCCCATTTCCAGACTTTGGGTGGCGTGTAGGTAGCGTCGGTCATGGCATTTCTCCTCACAAAGTAGCAGTCAGGTGGCTCCGAGGTCGCATTGAGCCCGAGGCCGAAAACTCTAGCATGGAAGATCGAACAAAAAGAACCACAGGAGTACCCCATGGCAGGGCGCATTGTGCTCCTTCTTGCCTGTCTGTTTTTAATGCCCCAGGTTCAGGCCGAGCTGTCAGACAGCAAGCGGGCGCTGATCCAGGAGCTGTTTCCCTCGGCAACCGTCATTGAAGACAAGCTGCCGGATTTTCCCGTGTACCCGGTGTATCAACTCCAGGAACTGCTCGGCTATGCCTACGAAACCCTGGATCATAGCCGCCTCCAGGGTTTTGCCGGCAAACCAGTCAGCATGCTGATCGGCCTCGACAGCCAGGGGCGTTTTACGGGTATCAAGGTGCTTAATCACCACGAGCCGGTGTTTCTTCATGGCCTTGGCGAAGACCCCCTGTTCGACTTTGTAGACCAATACGAAGGGCATTCGTTACAAGAGCAGATTATTGTCAGCACCTCCAACTCCAGCCGTTCCGGACGGACCAGCGACGGCAACGTGGTGCACTTTGACGGCGTCAGCAAGGCCACGGTTTCGGTCCTGATCATCAACGACACCGTGCTCTCTTCAGCCCTCAAGGTGGCCCGCAAGAAACTCAAGGGCTTTGCCCAGAGCGCACCCACCAGGGCGAAACCGGATTTCTACCAGCCCATGTCGTGGCAGCAGCTGGTGGATCGCGGTTACATCGGACACTGGCAGATTTCTGCCGAATCCATCGAGGCCGAGCTGGGCCGGCCCCTTTCCGACTACCCCATGGACATCGAACCCGAAGACGGCGAACCTTTTACCGAGCTGTTCTTCGCCTACATCAATTCGCCCATGGTGGGACGGAACCTGCTCGGCGACGATGGTTACCAGCGCCTCATGCAACGGCTGGATGATGGCGCACAGGTTCTGGCCGTCATGTCACGCGGCGCCTTTCCCCACGTTTCCCGCGAGTTCGTCCCCGGCAGCTCTCCGAACCGTGTTGGTCTCACCCAGAACAACCTTGCCGTGGAAATGCGCGATCTGAACCTGCTCGATCAGAATCTCGACTTCCGGGCGGCCGGCATCCCGTCATTCGATGCCGGCAACCTGTTCCGCGTGGGCGGTAACGCCGGCTTCAACCCCGGGGCGGAAGCCAATCTGAAGCTCAACGTCGAACTGGCCCGAAATCACCTGATGGTGGACCGCACTTCTCTGAATATCCCGGTTCGGTTCAACGAAGAGCTCTTCGAGGCGGTCGAGGTTACCCCCAACCCGGAGGACACCCGTCAACCGGTCTGGATCGGCCTGTGGCAAGAACGCTGGTGGCAGATTTCACTGCTGGTGCTCGGCCTGACCATTCTGACCGTGTTCTTTGCCCGGCAGAGGACCCTGAGCCGCAACCCGAAGCTGGTACACCGGTTCCGCTGGGGATTTCTGTTTTTTACCCTGTTCTTTATCGGCTTCTACGCCCAGGGCCAGCTTTCGGTGGTTAACATCTACACCCTGTTCCTGGCGATCTGGGACGGTTTCTCTCTCAATGTTTTCCTGCTGGATCCAATCATCTTCATACTCTGGGTCTACACGTTCATAACCCTGTTCATCTGGGGCCGTGGCCTTTTCTGTGGCTGGCTCTGCCCGTTTGGCGCCCTGCAGGAAATGGCCGCCTGGCTTGGCGAAAAACTGAAGTTCCGACAGATCAAGGTGCCCGAGCAATGGCACCGGCGCCTGATTCTGCTCAAATACCCGATTCTGCTCGGTCTGGTCGGCACCGCCTTCTACTCCCTGACCATCGCCGAGAAACTGGCGGAGGTGGAGCCATTCAAAACCAGTATCACCCTGTTTTTCGTCCGCTCCTGGCCATTTGTGCTCTACGCCGTAGGCCTGCTGGTAATCGGCATGTTTATCCACAAATTCTACTGCCGCTACCTGTGCCCGCTGGGCGCCGGCCTCGCGGCGCTCGGCAGGTTCCGATTATTCAGCTGGCTGGACCGGGTTGAGCTCTGTGGTAACCCCTGCCAGCACTGCAAAAACGAATGCGGCATCAATGCCATTCGCAAGGATGGCCGGATTGACTACGACGAGTGCATTCAGTGCCTGGAGTGCGTCGTTATTCTCGAAGACGACAGCCAGTGCGTCGACAAACGGCTCAGGAATAAAAAACGGTCAAGGCAGGCAAACATACTGGCAACGGACGCGGGCTGAGCCGCCTCCATTGCCAGCAAACTCTGGATTACTGCTTTTTCTGCCACTCAAACTTCTTGAACGGCTCATCAACCGGCGTTTCGGCAATGTGGTTGACGTAGTTACTCATCACCTTCTGTGACAACACCAGAATTACTTCCAATACCTGACGATGCTGGTATCCAGCTTCATAGAACGCGTTCAGATCCTCTCTGCTGACATTGCCATGCTTGCGCATGACAGCGAGGGTAAAGGTTCTGAGTGCCTCCAGCTTCTCGCTCGGAAGCGGCGCTTCGTCCCGCAGTGCGTTGGTGATCTCGTCAGACACTTCCATCATTTTGGCAATACCGGTGTGGGCAGGAACGCAGTAATGACACGCGTTTTCCACGTTGATGGTCTGCCAGACCACGGTCTTCTCGTCGTTATCAAAGCTGCTGTCCAGCACCAGTTCGTGCAGCTTCTGGTAACCCTCAAGGATGCCGGGCGCTTCCGCCATTACGGCATGCAGGCCCGGGATCATGCCGAAAGCCTTGAGCGAGTTATCCAGCAGGGGTTTGGATTTCTCCGGTGCGGTGTCTTTGTCATGCAGGGGAAAATCTGTCATTGCAAACTCCATTATTGAATGATTGCTCAATTTCGACTTCAGGCTAACTGTTATTGAGTGATCATTCAAGATATAATTGAGTGGTCATTCAAAACACGACAATGGTGAATCGTTGTTATGGCCAGACACGCACGCTATGACCGAAAGACCGCCCTGGAAAAAGCCGTTGGCCTGTTCTGGGAGAAGGGCTATCACGGCAGCTCCATGAAACAGATCGAGCAGGCCCTCGACATGCGCCCGGGCAGTATCTACGCCACCTTCGGCAGCAAAGACGGTCTGTTTTCGGAAGCACTCGCTGCCTACGCAGAGCAGGGCGGCCGGGAAATGGCGAGCCATCTGAAGGGTTATGATTCGATCGTTGACGGTCTGCAGGACTATCTGCGCGGCATCGCCTGCAGTTGTGGCGATGAAAACGCGGCGCCCTCCAGAGCCTGTATGATCGTGAAAACCCTGCTGGAATCCAGCAACACCCATTCGGCCCTGGCTGACCAGGCCAATAGTATCCTTGCTGCGATTGAGGAATCCATTGCCGGCCTGATTGAGCAGGCAAAGATGAAAGGCGAGCTGGTAAAGTCCGCAGACAGCCGGCGACTTGCCCGGCTCCTTCAGGCTCAGATCATGGGGCTGAGATCCATGGGTGAACGCAATCTGGATCCGCAAACCATGCGCGATCTGGGTGACGACATGGCCGCTATCCTGGACGGGTACCGCACCCAGCACTGAACCTGCCCCTTCCAGAGCCCCGGTGGGAGAATGCCAGCCGGGGCTGAAGGTATCAGCACTTCCGTAGAATTGTGCCCACAGCCCTGGCCGCGTTAACATTAGCCTCCGATTCAGACCCTGCCTTGTTTCCTTGCCCAACCCCGGCTGCAAGTCTGGTTCCCAGTGAGGACAGCCAAGCATTCTTGCCTGAAGTGTGCTTGGCTCTCTTCACTTACAGGTCTGATTGGTATGGAAAACCTTCATCACATTGTCGTGGTCGGCGGTGGCGCCGGCGGTCTGGAACTGGTTACCAGCCTTGGCAACAAACTGGGTAAAAAACGCAAGGCCAGGATCACGCTGGTGGATGCCGGCCTGACCCACGTCTGGAAGCCCCTCCTTCACGAAGTGGCCTCCGGCTCCCTGGATGCCAGCGCCAACGAGATCAACTACCGCGCCCATGCCCGCAAGCACCACTATGAATTCCAGCTGGGCCGCATGAGCGGTCTGGATCGCCAGAACAAACAAGTGGTCATTGCCCCGTTTCACGATGTCGATGGCACAGAAGTGGTTCCCGAGCGTCACATCCAATACGACACACTGGTGATTGCCGTGGGTAGCACCGCCAACGATTTCGGCACCCCCGGCGCCCAGGACAACTGCCTGTTCCTGGACAGTCTTGAGCAGGCCAGGCGCTTCCACAACCTGATGCTCAACGCCTTTCTGCGCAAGAATCACGAGGCATTCGAGGGGGGCGAACACACCCTCAACATCAGCATCATCGGGGCTGGTGCCACCGGCGTGGAATTGGCGGCAGAACTGCGACTGGCGTCCCGCGAACTGCCAGTCTACGGAATGAACCATCTCCAGCCCTCGGACGTTTCCATCACCGTGATTGAGGCCGCCGACCGCATTCTTCCGGCCTTGCCCGCTCGTCTGTCTGCAGCGGCTACAAAGGAACTGGAACACCAGAGCGTGAAGGTACTGACCGGCCAGCCGGTCAGTGAGGTACGGCCCCATACGGTCGTGATGAAAGACGGGACCGAATTAACCTCGGAGATGACCATCTGGGCCGCGGGCATCAAGGCCCCGGCGTTCCTGGCCGATCTGGAAGGACTGGAAGTAAACCGGGGCAATCAGCTGGTGGTGGAACAGACCCTGCAAACCACTCAGGACGCCGATATCTTTGCCTTCGGCGACTGCGCCGCCTGCCCGCAGCCGGATTCCGACCGGCCGGTTCCACCCCGGGCCCAGGCCGCGCATCAGCAGGCCGACACCCTGTTCAAGACCCTGTGCAA
>JAWWAT010000014.1:0-19658 GCA_033721635.1 Marinobacter sp.
ATGGCAACCGAAAAACTGGCCGATGGCATTCGCCGGTTTACAGCCGACCAGATTGAATTGGAAAACCGGGTCCGGCAGCTGGCCAGGGCAGCCTGACGCCGCGCCCCAAAAACCACATACAGCAGTAGGACTGACCGATCATGATCGAGAGCCTGAAAAAACTGTTTGCGGCACCGGAAGCTGAGAGCGAGAAACCGGATTCTCATCAATTGGCCGTGGCGGCAACCGCGTTGATGGTTCAGGTTTCACGGATCGACCAGCACGAGGACGAGCGCGAGCTTCAGGCCATTGTCGATGGCGCGGTGAAAGCCCATCAGGTAACCCGGGCTGAAGCAGAAGAGATTCTTCAGGATGCCCTGAGCCACGCTGACGATGCCACATCGCTCTATGAGTTTACCGGCCAGATCAATGACCATCTGGATCAGGAAGGCAAGCAGGCACTGCTTGAGAGTATCTGGCGCGTGGCCTTCGCGGACGGGCGCATCGACAAGTACGAAGAACATCTTATTCGCCGCATGGCAGACCTGCTGCACCTTAATCATCGGGAGTTCATGCAGGCACGGCACCGGGCACAGGACGCCGGATCTTAAAAGGAGACAGCATGTTAGCGATTCTTCATCCGAATACCGCTCTGGACAGCGAAGAATACCGGCAGACCATGCATTACCTCGAGAACCTGCCGAACGTCACGGTTCGGGTTCACGAGGTTCAGGGCGCCACCCAGAGGCTGACCGAAATTTATCTTCTGGGCGACACCAAGCCTCTGAGCAAGGAAGAAATCGAGGCCTTGCCTGCGGTTGAGCGTGCCATTCGTATCTCGGACGATTACAGGATCCTCGGCCGCCACCGGGATGATCGTCGGCAAAGCGGATTCACCTACAACGGTGTGGAGTTCAATCAGTCCAATCTGAACATATTTGCCGGTCTTTGCGCCGTGGATGTGCCCGAGCACGTCGACATGATGATGCAGGCCCTTGAGGACAACGGCGAGGTGTGTACCCGCATGGGGGCCTACAAGCCGCGCACCAACCCGTATTCGTTCCAGGGGCATGGCAAGGGCTGCCTGCCCTGGGTGTTCGAGAAGGCAGGTAAACATGGTATCAAGGTGATTGCCATGGAGATTACCCATGAGAGCCACATCGAGGAAATAGACAACTGCCTCGAAAAGCTCGGACGGCCCACCGGCGTGATGCTTCAGGTCGGCACCCGTAATACCCAGAACTTCGAACTGCTGAAAGCGATTGGTCGCCAGAGCACCTACCCGGTGCTCCTCAAGCGCGGATTCGGGATTACCCTGAATGAATCCCTCAATGCCGCCGAGTACCTGGCCAGTGAAGGCAATGCCAACGTGATCTTCTGCCTGAGGGGTATGAAAACGGAGGCCGGACAACCACACAGGAACATGGTGGATTTCGCCCACGTGCCGGCGGTAAAACGTCTTACCCGTATGCCGGTGTGCGTGGACCCGTCCCACTCGGTTGGCAGCCGCGAACAAGCTCCGGACGGAATTCTGGATGTCATGCACGCCACCGCACAGGGCGTGATAGCGGGCGCTAACATGGTGCTGGTGGACTTCCACCCCAAGCCGGAAAAGGCGCTTGTGGATGGGCCCCAGGCTCTTCTCATGCAAGAATTGCCGGCGTACCTGGAAGATATTCGCCTTTGCCATGATACCTGGAAGAAGCGCCAGGCCATTTATCAACGCCTAAAGGATGATGCAGCGGAATGATTGTCTACGGACACAGAGGCGCAAAGGGAGAAGCTCCCGAAAACACCCTTCCGGGATTCATGCATGCATACCGGCACGGTATCCGGCATTTCGAACTGGATCTCGTATTGTCAAAGGACGGCAAGCCGGTACTGGTGCACGACCTTTCAGTAGACCGCACCACCAGTCAGAAAGGCAGCATCAGCCAGTACACGGCGGCCGAACTTGCAGCCATGGACGCTCGTCGTAACACCAGCTCCTGGCCCACACCTACCGGGATCCCGGCGCTGGAAGACCTGCTGGATCAGTTCGACGATCTTGAACACCTGCAACTGGAAGTCAAAAAGGATACCCGTCAGCGGCTCAACATCCTGAGCAATCGCCTGACCGAGGTGATCCAGCGTCGCAACCTGTATCAGACGGTGGCGATAACGTCGTCGGATACCTGGTTCCTGAAACAGATCCGGAGGCGGAACAAGAATATCCGTGTTGGCCTGGTGGCGGAACGCAAGTTCCCGCGTCCACTCAGTATTGCGGGAAGGCTTGGCTGCGAATACCTCTGCATCAACTGGAAGCTGTGCTCCAAAACGCTGGTGGATCAGGCCCATCGCCGGGGGATGCACGTGTCTACCTGGACAGTGAACCGGATTCACGACATGTTGCAACTGGAAGAGATGGGCGTGGACAGCATTATTACCGATTACCCCACAAGCACCCGCATGTTTTTCGATAATCGGGCCAGATCGGCGCTGTCACTACCCAAAAGCCACGAGGGCGTGCCCTCCAATCAGGAGGCCGTGTCGGCGGGTTGAGATCAAGAGATTGAAGAGTAAAAAAATGGGGCCAGACGAGCGCTTTCGTCTGGCCCCATTATCGTCGGCAGCCTAGAAAATTCTATTCAGGCCATTCAATGCGGCAACCCGGTAGGCTTCCGCCATGGTCGGGTAGTTGAACGTGGTATTGATGAAGTAATTCAGAGAGTTAGCCTCTCCTTTCTGGTTCATGATCGCCTGGCCGATGTGGACGATTTCTGCTGCCTGGTCTCCAAAGCAATGAATGCCCAGAATCTCGCGGGTTTCCCGATGGAACAGGATTTTCAGCATCCCCACGGCTTCGCCGGTGATCTGCGCCCGGGCCAGGTCCTTGAAGAACGCCTGCCCCACCTCGTAGGGCACCTTGGCTTCGGTCAGTTCACGCTCGGTTTTGCCCACGGAGCTGATTTCCGGGATGGTGTAGATCCCGGTCGGCACATCGGACACAAAGCGGAAGTACTCATCGTCGACGATGTCGGACGATGCCGAGCGGCCCTGGTCGTAGGCGGCGCTTGCCAGACTTGGCCAGCCTATGACATCACCTGCGGCATAGATGTTTTCAACCTCGGTGCGATAATGCTCGTCCACAGACAGTTGGCCACGACCGTTGGGCACCAGGCCAATGTTCTCCAGGCCCAGCTTCTCGGTATTACCACTGCGCCCATTGCACCAGAGAAATGCGTCCGCGCGTATTTTCTTGCCGGACTGCAGCGACAGCACCACCCCGTGGTCGTCACCCACAACCGACTCGTACTGCTCGTTGTGGCGCACCAGCACGCCGTTATTGCGCAGGTGGTAACTCAGGGCGTCGGAGATCTCGTCATCCAGGAACGACAACAAGCGGCTCCCCGGGTTGATCAGGTCCACCTTGACGCCCAACCCGGCAAAGATCGAGGCGTACTCTGAACCGATAACACCGGCCCCATAGATGACCAGTGTTCTGGGGGTATGAGACAGATTCAGAATGGTGTCCGAGTTGTAGATACGGTGGTGGCGGAAGTCCACGTCTGGCGGCAGATAAGGCCTTGAACCTGTGGCAATGATCGCCTGTTTAAAATGCAGGGTCTCCGAGGATTTGCTGCCACGGACTTCTATGCGGTTCTGATCGATAAAGAAAGCACGACCGTTGATCAGATCGACCCTATTGCGGGAGTAGAACTGGGTCCGAAGCTTGACCTGCTTGCCGATAACCTTCTGGGCGTTCTGAAGCACGCGGGGGAAGGAGAACCAGCGAGGCTCCCCGATATCCCGGAACATCTGGTTAGTGTTGAAGGTGATGATCTGTTTGACGGAGTGGCGCAACGCCTTGGAGGGAATAGTGCCCCAGTGAGTGCAGTTCCCGCCAACGGTAGGCTTGTCCTCGATGATCGCGACACGTTTGCCATGTTTCGTCGCATTCATCGCCGCGCCTTCGCCGGACGGACCGGCGCCGATCACGACGACGTCGTAATGATGTTCTGCCATGCGCGCAGTAACTCCTTATCTACGTCGTGAAAAGATGATTGTAATTATCAGAAACAGATCAGTGCTTGCTGGTCTTACTGGCGTCGTAAGCCAAAGCTTCCGGCTCTTTCCCTTCATTGGCCAAACGCTCGTTTTCTTCCTCACACTTCTGCGTGTTGCCACCACAGATATCGCAGGACTGGCTAATACCGAGCGCGCCAATTCCGCCGCAGGTTCCGCTAATGGGCTTGCGCCCAAGGATTACGCCGATGGACATTGCTGCAACCAGCAGCACTACAATAAACAAAACCAAAAGAAAGGTACCCATGTTGCCCTCCCCTCATTGAGTCACGTAGGACGAAAAGGCCGGCGTCTGGTGCGTCGTGAAGCCGTCATCCGTCCTGACAATAAAATAGGCCGGGATATTTTCCCTTACCGCGAGCGCATTCGCCCGTTCATAGCCCATTACGTTAAAGCCGGTCGCCAGAGCATCTGCCGTCATACAGTCGTCCGCGATAACGGTCACCGACGCCAGTTTGTGTGCAATCGGCTCGCCGGTAGCAGGATCTATTGTATGGGAATAGCGACGCCCTTCGGATTCGTAATAGTTACGATAATCACCCGATGTTGCCATAGCGCGTGATTCCAGCGCCACCACCCGGTTTACCTCACGCCCCTCGGACACCGGCTGCTCAATAGCCAGTCGCCAGGTGCTGTCATCGGGCTTCCGGCCATTCACCCGAACTTCACCACCGATTTCGACCAGGTAGGCCTCTACCCCCTCACTTTCGAGGAAGCGGGCCACCGCGTCCACACCATAACCCTTGGCAATTGCCGACAAATCCACATATTGCGGTGGTGTTGCACGTAGGGCCGGCGAATCCGCCCGAAGTTCCAGCTTCTCAAAGCCCGTGGCCGCAAGAACCTTTGCAAGGGAATCTTCCGATGGCGTCGTTTCCGGCCGCGCCTGTGGCCCAAACCCCCACAGATTCACAACCGGCCCGATTGTTACATCGAAGGCGCCATCGGTCAGCCTGGAGATCTCGTTGGCTTTTCGAATAACTTCAAACAGCCCGGCTGAAACGGGAAACCATTCAGATTGATCGGTCCGCTGATTGAAACGGGACAGCTCTGAATCTTCGCGCCAGGTTGACATGGACGCGTCCACGTCTTCGAGCACCTTGTCAATGCCACTTGCCAGAGTTTCGAGCCTCTCCTGATCTTCGGTCAATACGACATTAATGTGGTAACTGGTGCCGAAAACAGGGCCCGAGATTTCCCAGATTTTTTCCTCTGGCTGAAACGAACAACCCGCCAGAACGGCAATGGCCAGCGCTGTAAAAGCGCTGGCCAGGGCCACCCTGGCGGGTCGTACCATGCTGAATGTCATCAGAACTGCTTAGCCTCCAAAGTCATCCAGCATGATGTTTTCATCCTCTACACCCAGATCTTTCAGCATCTTGATGCAGGACGCGTTCATGATTGGGGGCCCACACATGTAGTACTCACAGTCTTCCGGAGCCGGATGGTCCTTCAGATAGTTCTCGTACAGTACGTTGTGGATAAACCCTGTGGGGCCTTCCCAGTTATCTTCAGGCAGTGCGTCGGAAAGGGCTACGTGCCACTCGAAGTTGTCGTTCTCTTCCTGCAGCCCGTCGAAATCTTCCACGTAGAACATCTCGCGAACACTGCGCGCACCATACCAGAAGCTGATCTTGCGCTTGGAATTAAGACGCTTGAGCTGATCGAAGATATGGGAACGCATCGGAGCCATACCGGCGCCACCACCGATGAAGACCATTTCAGCATCAGTCTTCTTGGCGAAGAACTCACCGAACGGTCCCATCACGGTAACCTTGTCACCCGGCTTCAGGTTGAACACATAGCTCGACATGATGCCCGGGTTGTGGTCCGTGCCCGGAGGCGGTGTAGCGATACGAATGTTGAACTTGAGAACACCCTTTTCTTCCGGGTAGTTCGCCATGGAATAGGCCCGGATGGTCTCTTCCTTGTTGACCGCCTTGTAGCGCCAGATGTTGTGCTTGTCCCAGTCCTCGTGGAACTCTTCCTCGATGTCGAAATCCTTGAAGTCGATTTCGTAGGGAGGGCACTCAAGCTGAACATAGCCGCCGGCCCGGAAGTCCACTTCCTCACCTTCAGGCAGCTTGAGTACGAGTTCTTTGATGAAGGTAGCCACGTTATGGTTGGAGACAACCTCACATTCCCACTTCTTCACGCCGAAGAATTCCTCCGGCACTTCCACCTTCATATCCTGTTTGACAGGAACCTGACAGGACAGGCGCCAGCCCTCTTTCTCTTCGCGGTTGGTGAAGTGGGTCTTCTCTGTTGGCAGCATGGCACCGCCGCCTTCCAGAACCTTGCACTTGCACTGGGCGCAGGTACCGCCGCCACCGCAGGCAGAGGACAGGAAAATACCACTGTTTGCCAGAGTACCGAGCAGCTTGCCGCCGGCTTCGGTCTTCAGCGTGTGTTCTGGATCATCGTTGATCTCAATGGTCACATCACCGGTGCTTACCAGCCTGGACCGAGCCGCAAGAATCACTGCGACCAGGGCCAGAACGATAACGGTGAACATGACCACGCCGAGAATAATTTCTGTATTCATGGTCTCGCCTTTTCGTTAAACCGAATCACCGGGTGAATTACAGTGAGATACCGGAGAAGGACATGAAGCCCAGGGACATCAGACCAACGGTAATGAAGGTGATACCCAGGCCACGCAGGCCTTCCGGAACGTCACTGTACTTCAGCTTCTCGCGGATACCCGCCAGGGCAATAATTGCCAGTGCCCAGCCGAGGCCGGCACCAAAGCCGTAAACCACACTCTCGCCGAAGGTGTAGTCACGCTCGACCATGAACAGCGAGGCACCAAGGATGGCGCAGTTCACCGTTATCAGTGGCAGGAATACACCCAGAGCGGCATAGAGCGCCGGTATGTACTTGTCCAGAACCATTTCCATGATCTGGACGATGGCCGCGATTACACCGATATACGTCAGCAATCCGAGAAAGCTCAGATCGACATTCGGCAAGCCTGCCCAATCCAGGGCGCCTTCACGAAGGATGGTGTTGTACAGCAGATTATTCACCGGCACGGTGACAGTCAGCACCACAACAACGGCAATGCCAAGCCCCGTCGCAGCCTCGATCTTCTTGGAGATGGCCAGGAAGGTACACATCCCCAGGAAGAACGCCAGCGCCATGTTTTCAACGAAAACGGCCTTCAGAATCAGACTGATATAGTGTTCCATCAGAAGGCCTCCTTGGCGACATGACGTGACATTTTGTAGTCAGGCTCTTCAACCTGCTCCGGCTTCCAGGTCCGCAGACCCCAGATGGCCAGGCCGATAATGAAGAACGCGCTCGGCGGCAGCAGCAACAACCCGTTCGGGATGTACCAGCCGCCTTCGTTAACCACCGGCATCAGGGACACGCCGAACAGGGAACCGGCACCCAGCAGTTCACGGAAGAAGGCAACAAAGATCAGGAGCACGGAGTAGCCCAGACCGTTACCAACGCCGTCCAGGAAGCTCAGCCAGGGGCCGTTCTTCATGGCGAAGCCTTCCGCGCGGCCCATGACGATACAGTTGGTGATAATCAGACCAACAAACACCGACAGCTGCTTGGAAATCTCGTAGGCATAAGCCTTGAGTACCTGATCAACCACGATTACCAGTGAGGCAATGATGGTCATCTGTACGATGATCCGGATACTGCCCGGAATCTGGGTACGTACCAGCGACACTGCGAGGTTGGAAAATGCGGTAACGGCAATAACCGCTGCGCACATAACAAGAGTAACGTTCATGCTGGTGGTTACCGCCAGCGCTGAACAGATGCCCAGGATTTGCAGGGCAATCGGGTTATTGCTGAAGATCGGTTCGAAGAGAACCTGTTTGGCTGATGCATCTGCCATGATCAGACCTCCCCTTCACGAAGTTTTTGCAGGAACGGCGCGTACCCGCGGTCGCCCATCCAGTAGTTGACCAGTTGCTCTACACCGCGGCTTGTCAGCGTAGCACCGGACAGGGCATCAACCTTATGCTCCTTGTCCTGCGCATCGGCGCCGACACCGCCCTTGACCAGTCGCACCTGGGGCTCGGAACGGTCTTCGTTGTAGACCTCCTTGCCAACCCACTGGCGCTTCCAGCGCGGGTTATCCACTTCACCACCAAGCCCCGGGGTTTCTGCGTGCGCATAGAAGCCCAGACCTTCGATGGTGTTCAGGTCGCCCTCCAGAGAAATGAAGCCGTACAGCGTGGACCAGAGGCCGTAGCCGTGGATCGGAAGAACCACACGGTTGATCTGGCCGTTCTCGCTCATGGTGTAAACCTTGGCAACATTCGGGCGACGCTTGATGCCGGCCTTGTCTTCCGAGGAAGGAATGTTGGTGGACATCTGCGGATCAGAAGCAGCCTTGTACATGTCGTACTTCATGGGATCCTGGACACCCACATCGGACGGCTCGACAAATTCACCGGTATCGAGGTCGACCAGGCGAACATCAAAACGCGCGAACGCATCTTCGATCTGCTCGGCACTGGAGCCGGACTCCAGCATGCCTGCAGCAGAGAGGATGTTGGTCTTGATATCCAGATTCTGGTTCTGGATCTGGGCCGGCCGGAGCAGAACCGCTGCAGTGGACACCACCACAGAGAAGGCAATACTCAGAACCAGCGCAACAACCAGCGTGCGGGAGACGGTTTCTTTAGCTTTAGCCACGAGCAAGCCTCCGTTTGATATTGGCCTGCACCACGTAATGATCCATCAGCGGCGCAAACAGGTTAGCGAACAGAATCGCCAGCATGATGCCCTCGGGGAAGGCCGGGTTGATGACACGGATCAGGATTGTCATGACACCCACCAGAATGCCGAAACACCAGCGACCGGTGTTGGTCATCGCTGCGGACACCGGGTCGGTTGCCATGAACATCATACCGAAGGCAAATCCGCCCATGACCAGATGCCAATGCGCAGGAATCGCGAACATCGGGTTGGTCTCGGATCCGATGATATTGAGCAGCAGGGACATGCCGATCATACCAATCAACACGCCGCCGACAATCCGGTAGCTGGCAATCTTCATGACCAGGAGTATCAGGCCACCTATCAGCACCGCCAGGGTCGATGTTTCACCCATGGAGCCCTGAATGGTTCCCACGAAAGCACTCATCCAGCCAATCTGGGTTTCCAGGGCTTCCAGACCGCCACTTGCGGCCCAGCTCAACGCGGTAGCACCACTGAAACCGTCAACCGCGGTCCAGACAGTGTCACCGGAGATCTGCGCCGGGTAGGCAAAGTACAGGAACGCACGACCGGTCAGGGCCGGATTCAGGAAGTTCTTGCCAGTGCCGCCAAACACTTCCTTGCCGATTACGACACCGAAGGTGATGCCCAGGGCCACCTGCCAGAGCGGAATGGTGGGCGGGCAGATCAGGGCAAACAGAACCGATGTCACGAAGAAACCTTCGTTGACCTCGTGACGACGGACAGTGGCGAACAGTACTTCCCAGAAACCACCCACTACGAAAGTCACGAAGTAGATAGGAACGAAGTACGCCATACCGTAAACGAAGTTATCCCATACACCAGCGCCCGCGCCGGTGACGGCAAGTGCCTGAATGAAGGCAGTCCGCAGGCCACCGTCGGCAACCATGGCGTCCGGGTTGGACGCGAGGAAGCTGTTGGCCTGGAAGCCGATGTTCCACATACCGAAGAACATCGCCGGGAAAGTACACAACCACACGGTAATCATGATGCGTTTGAGGTCGACGCCGTCGCGCACATGAGCGGTGGTGGAAGTTACTTTGCCAGGGGTGTAGAAAATGGTATCCACGGCCTCGTAAAGCGCATACCAGCGCTCGTACTTGCCACCCTTTTCAAAGTGATGCTCGATTCCATCGAGAAACTGTCTGATAGCCATCGTATTAGCCCTCGATCTCGATTCGGGTCAGGTTCTCTCGGAGAATCGGACCATATTCATATTTGCCCGGGCACACGAACGTGCACAGCGCCAGATCTTCTTCATCCAGCTCCAGCGCACCGAGCTTCTGTGCCATCTCTGTGTCACCGACAATCAGTGAACGAAGCAGCTGCGTGGGCAGAATGTCCAGCGGCATGATTTGCTCGTACGCGCCAACCGGAACCATCGCCCGCTCACTACCGTTGGTCGTGGTGGTGAAATTGAAAAGCTTGCCACTGGTCAGCTTGGACAGGTAAATGTTCAGCACCGAGAACCGGTTCGGGCCCGGAGACAGCCATCCCATGAACTCGCGCTTGTTGCCCTCTTCAAGTACGGATACCTGATTGGCGAAGCGACCCAGATAGGCACAGGGACCGTCACCGCGACGACCACCGAACACAGAGCCTGAAATAGCGCGAATGTCGCAGTCTGTGGCAACTTCACCGTCCAGAAGTTCCTCAAGGCTGGCACCCAGACGGGTACGCACGAGGCGAGGCTTCAGCGCCTTGGGGCCGCCGATGGCCACAATGCGCTCGACCGGTACTTCGCCGGTCTCGAACAGCTTCGCGATATCAATAACGTCCTGGTAGTTGATGCTCCAGACCGTCTTGCTGCCAGAAACCGGATCGAGATGGTGGATATGAGTTCCCACGTTGCCCGCCGGATGCTTGCCATCGAACTGATGAACTTCAACGGCCTCGGACTTGGGAACCGCCACATTGGATCCAGGCTTGCCGGTAACAAATACCTTGCCTGTGGTCAGTTTGGTCAGGAGCTTGAGGCCTTTCTCGAATGCCTGACTGTTCTCGCCAATGATGACCGTTGGGTCCGCCGCCAGCGGATTGGTGTCCATGACCGACACGAAAATTGAGTGGGGAGCGGAATCAATCTCCGGAACCTTGCTGTAAGGACGCGTCTTGAACGCAGTCCAGAGCCCGGATTCCACCAGATTATCGACTACCTGCTGGCGTTCCAGGCCGGCAAGATCCGCTTCGCTGTAGCGCGCAAAGGTCTCAGCCTCATCGCCATCGATTTCGATAACGATCGACTGGAATACCCGACGCTCACCACGGTTGATCTCTTTCACAACGCCCGCGGCGGGTGAAGTATAACGAACGCCCTCGGTCTTCTTGTCCGTGAACAGCAGCGTACCGCGCTTGACACGGTCCCCCTCTTTCACAGCCATCGTCGGCTTCATGCCGATATAGTCAAAACCGATCAACGCAACGTGGCGAACGGGTTTGCCGTCAGTAATGGTCTGTTCGGGAGCGCCGCTGATGGGAAGATCCAGGCCTTTTTTGATCTTGATCATTAGCCTCATCCAATCATCAGAAACTTTTCAATGGATTCGTAACGCCCGACACCTGCGGCCCAGAAAAACCATGAGAAACGGAATGCCAGACGTACCCAAAATCGCGCCAATTATAAGGATTAAGGAAACCTATTTCCACCAGAAACCGGAACAGGTTATGTAACGACAAACAAACTTAACGGTTGGCTAGCCGTGAAAATAAAAAACCCCGACAGCGATTGCTGTCGGGGTTTTGCAACCATTACTTCACCAGATCGGCGCGATTCGCTCAGCCTCTCGCACGTTTGGGGAAGATCGGGTAATTTACCCCGGCCATCTGGTTGACGACGCGAATCACCTGGGCGCTGTAGCCGAACTCGTTGTCGTACCACACGTACAGGATCAGACGCTTGCCACCGGCAATGGTTGCCTGCGCATCGACGACACCAGCGTGGCGGGAACCCACAAAGTCGGTGGAAACCACTTCCGGAGAGTTCACGAAGTCGATCTGCTTCTGCAGCTCCGAGTGCAGCGCCATATCTCGCAGGTACTCGTTAACGCCTTCCACATCAACCTCTTTCTTAAGGTTGAGGTTCAGGATCGCCATGGACACGTTTGGCGTTGGCACCCGGATCGCATTGCCGGTCAGCTTACCCTTCAGGACCGGGAGCGCCTTGGCAACAGCCTTGGCGGCGCCTGTCTCGGTAATTACCATGTTCAGGGCGGCACTCCGTCCGCGACGGCTACCCTTGTGGTAGTTGTCGATCAGGTTCTGGTCGTTGGTGTACGAGTGAACGGTCTCAACATGGCCGTCTTCGATACCGTACTCGTCTTCAATTGCCTTGAGAACCGGTGTGATGGCATTGGTGGTACAGGACGCTGCCGACAGAATCTTGTCGTCGTCGGTGATCCAGTCATTATTGATGCCATAAACAATGTTCTTGATATCACCCTTGCCCGGAGCGGTCAGGATTACGCGGCTGACGCCTTTCGATTTCAGGTGCAGGCCAAGACCTGCTTCATCACGCCACTTACCGGTGTTGTCGATCACGATGGCGTTGTTAATGCCGTAATCCGTGTAATCCACCTTGTCCGGACCATCGGAGTAGATCACCTTGATGTAGTTGCCGTTGGCAATCAGTGCAGATTCTTTCTCATCAACGGTGATGGTGCCGTCGAAAGGCCCATGGACAGAGTCACGGCGCAGCAGGCTGGCACGCTTCTCCAAATCGTTCTCTGCGCCACCCTGGCGAACGACAATCGCTCGCAGGCGCAGATTGTTGCCACCACCGGCCTTCTCGATCAGGATACGGGCCAACAGACGACCAATCCGGCCAAAACCGTACAGAACGACGTCCTTGGTGTCATTGTTGGCGTCTTCCTCGGACTGCGCAGCGTACTGACCCACGACCGGGCCGATCTCACGCTTCAGGAACTCGGTCAGATCACCGCCTTCCTCTTTGAACTTGACCGCCAGCTTGCCGATATCCACGTGGGCACGACCGAGTTCAAGGTTATCCATGGCCTGGAGGATAGGCAGGGTGTCGTGAACAGAAAGCTCGCTGTCTTCAACCTGACGCACGAACCGGTGGGCCCGAATGATATCGATAACCGACTGGTTGATGATGGCGCGGCCGTATACAGAGGTAACCACATTGTTCTTGCGGTAGAGGCGGCCGATCAGCGGAATCATGGCTTCCGCGGTGGATTCTCTTTCCGTCCAGTTGGACAGGTGCTGATTGATCTGTTCGTGACTCACGCTTGAACCTCTACAGTTGGCACTGGGAAATTGGGGCGCATATTATCCAACTTAATCAGGCTGACCGCAAATACGTGCGGCCATGACCTTCGTATCAATTCGGTTTCGTTGTCCCGCGGTCCCCGGCCGCTACGCCGCCATGACAGTGTCACCTCCGGGCGTTAGAATACGCGCCTCGCCGCCTCCCGGACATCCACAGCAGGAGAACCAGACTGCCCATGAGCCAAGGTGCACATCCAAGCCCTCACCCCCTGATTGCCCCGGTATTCCCGTCGCAACCGGCCGATCATAAGACCTGGGGCCAATTGCACGGCAGCAGTGACGCGCTGGCCATCTGTGAAAGTGCCCGTGCCCACCGTGGCCTGACCCTGGTGGTTACCCGCAGCACCGCCGACGCCATAAGGCTTGAGCAGGCCATGCGCTTCTTCCTCGGACTTCCTCCGGAGGAGGATGGTCCGGCCGTCAGCGAAGACGGATTGGAACTACTGTCTCTGCCAGATTGGGAAACCCTGCCCTACGACCTGTTCTCGCCCCACCAGGACATCGTTTCCCGGCGAATCCGGACGTTGCACCGCCTGCCCTCGACCAGCCATGGAGTATTGGTGGTTCCGGCAAGAACCCTGATGCACAGACTGCCCCCGGTTAGCTATCTGCAGGGCAACACCCTGCTTCTCGAAGTGGGACAGTCACTGGACATCGAGACCTGGCGAATGCAGCTTGAGGCGGCGGGTTACCGGCACGCGGAGAATGTCTACGAACACGGCGAATACGCCGTTCGTGGCGCGATCCTCGACATCTTTCCCATGGGCGCAAGCCAGCCCTACCGGATTGACCTGTTCGATGATGAGATCGAAACCCTAAGGACCTTCGACCCCGAGACCCAACGTTCGATTGACCGAATCGAACGTATCGAACTGCTACCGGCCTACGAATTCCCCTGGCACAAGGAGGCCCGCTCGGGCTTCCGCAGCCGCTGGTTCGAACAATTCCCGGATGCTGACAAGGACACGCCCATCTACCAGGACGTAACACACGGCATCACACCACCCGGGATCGAGTACTACCTGCCCCTGTTTTTCGACGAGACAGCCACCCTGTTCGACTACCTGCCGGGGGCTACCCATGTCTTTACCGCTGACGGACTGAACGATGCCGTCAGCCATTTCGACAGCGAAACCCGTAACCGATATGAAGACCGACGTCATGACCGACTACGGCCGATCCTGCCGCCCACCCGCCTGTTTCTGCAGCAGGACGAGCTGTTCAGGCACCTGAAAGCCTTCCCGCGGGTGACGATCTCGTCCGAAACCACGAATGCGTCCGGATCAGTCAACTGCCCGACGAAAACCCTCCCGGATATCGCCATGGATGGCCGCGCTGCGGATCCGGCCGGTCGCCTTAAACGGTTTCTGGGAGAATTCGACGGCCACGTACTGATTTGTGCCGAATCTTCCGGTCGGCGCGAAGCCCTGGTGGAGAACCTTGGCGAGCAGGGCCTTGAGATGAAAACTCTCTCCGGCTGGCAGGCCTTTCTTGAAGACAGGGAGAGCCCAATAGCCATTACCATTGCGCCGATGGAGCAAGGCCTGGTGCTGCCCGAGCATGCCGTTGCCCTGATTACCGAAACGGCCCTGTTCGGAGAGCGGGTGCTGCAGCGGCGCCGCCGGGAAAAGCCAACGGAAACTGACGATGCCGGCTTCAGGGACCTGTCAGAGTTGAGAATTGGTGCGCCGGTGGTTCACATCGACCACGGTGTTGGCCGTTACCTCGGCCTTGAGACCATTACTGTGGAGGGCGAAGCGAGCGAATTCCTGATGCTGGAGTATGCCGGCGGCTCCAAACTCTATGTACCGGTTTCCAGCCTGCATCTTATTTCCCGCTATGCCGGTAATGACACCGAACACGCACCACTGCACAAGCTGGGAACGGATCGCTGGAGCACGGCGAAACAGAAAGCCCTTGAGAAAATCCGCGATACCGCCGCCGAACTACTGGATGTCTATGCCCGCCGGGAAGCGCGCAAAGGCTTTAGCTTCGAGGACCCGAAGGAGGCCTACCGCGCCTTCGCTGCCGGCTTTCCTTTCGAGGAAACACCGGACCAGCAGGTTGCCATCCAGTCGGTGTTCGAGGACATGACCAGTGAGCAGCCAATGGACCGCCTGGTGTGTGGCGATGTGGGCTTCGGGAAAACCGAAGTTGCCATGCGCGCGGCATTCCTGGCCACCTGGTCGGGCAAACAGGTGGCGGTCCTGGTCCCCACTACCCTGCTCGCCCAGCAACACTACGAATCCTTCCGGGACCGTTTCTCGGATACTCCGGTACAGATCGAGCTGCTGAGCCGATTCCGCACCGCTGGCCAGACCAATAAGGCGCTGGAGGCAGTGGAGAACGGCAGGGCCGACATCGTCATCGGCACCCACAAACTGCTGCAGGGCGACATCAAGTTCAAGAATCTCGGGCTGGTTATCATTGATGAAGAGCATCGCTTTGGGGTTCAACAGAAGGAAAGGCTGAAGGCACTGCGCGCCGAAGTGGACATGCTCAACCTGACCGCCACCCCGATTCCTCGGACCCTGAACATGGCCATGGGGCATCTTCGGGATCTCTCGATTATCGCCACCCCTCCGGCCCGACGGCTCTCGGTGAAAACCTTCGTTCGCCAGAAAGACAACGCCATGGTCAAGGAAGCCATACTGCGGGAAATTCTCCGAGGCGGTCAGGTCTATTTCCTCCACAACGATGTAGCCACCATCGAGAAGACGGCAGAGGATCTTCGCTCACTGATCCCGGAAGCCCGGGTGGGCGTCGCTCACGGCCAGATGCGGGAGCGGGATCTGGAAAAGATCATGTCGGATTTCTATCACAAGCGCTTTAACGTGTTGGTTTGCACAACCATCATTGAGACCGGCATCGACGTTCCCAGCGCCAACACCATTGTTATCGAGCGGGCCGACAAATTCGGCCTGGCCCAGCTGCATCAGCTTCGGGGCCGGGTTGGACGGTCGCACCACCAGGCCTACGCCTACCTGCTTACGCCACCGCCGAAATCGATCACGGCGGACGCCAAAAAACGGCTGGACGCCATCTCGGAGGCCCAGGACTTGGGCGCGGGCTTCATGCTGGCCACTCACGATCTGGAAATCCGCGGTGCCGGGGAGTTATTGGGGGAAGAACAAAGCGGCCAAATCGAAAGTATCGGCTTTACCCTCTACATGCAGCTATTGGATGAAGCCGTCAAGGCTATCCGAGAGGGCCGGACACCCAACGCCGACCTGCCCCTGAGCCATGGCACCGAAATGAATCTGAGAATTCCGGCACTGATTCCCGAGGATTACCTGCCGGATGTCCATAACCGCCTGATGCTCTACAAGCGAATCGCCAGCGTCGACAGCCCGGAAGCATTAAAAGAACTTCAGGTTGAAATGATTGACCGTTTCGGTTTGTTACCAGAGCCGGCCAAGAATCTGATCCGCCAGACCGAGCTTCGGCTTCGGGCAGAAGCCCTGGGCATCGTGAAAGTGGACGCCGGCAAGGAATGGGCGCGGCTCGAGTTTGGCAGCTCGACACCGGTGGACCCCCTGGTTCTGGTTAAAAAAGTGCAATCCTCACCGGACCAATACCGACTGGAAGGTGCCAACAGCTTCCGTTTTCGGCTGAAGGATGCCACAACCGGTGGTAAACTCGACGGCATTTCCCGGATGCTTGGCGAGCTGGAGCCTGCAAAAAGTGACGCGTCCGGCTCATGAATAGCCGACCAACATGTGGAGTACGACCCTTGCAGATTGACGGAATTCGCTGGTGCCGATACCCAACCCGGGCCTTCCTGGCCGCCCTCCTTCTGAGCTTCGCAGCCACAGGGGCTGCCCAGCAGCCTGACCGGGCCGCACTGCCCCTTGAGCCTGGCACCCCCATTCCCGACGACTACTACCGGGCCGAGTTCGTGATTCTTGAGCGGATTATAGAGCCCGAGGCCGTAAATGAGCAGATGTCTGGCCGCACGGTAGAGGAGCCGGTAGAAACGGAGGAGGTTCTCTGGTCTGTTCTGGAGGATGGCACCACGGAAACCACGCTGGAACTGGCGCCTCGGGAGGACCTTCACCTTGCCAGCGCAGCGGCGCGACTTGAACGCAGCGGCCGGTACCGTGTGCTCATGGCAGCCGGTTGGTACGAGGCGTTCCCGCCCGATTATGAGGGCACCCCCCTGCAGGTGGAAATTGGAGACTGGATTGACGACGCCCGCACTCGGGAGGTTGAAGGCCACATCACCATTGACCGGCAACGCTACCTGCACGTCAACGTTCACCTCAACCACTGGCAGCTCGCAAAGGAGACTCCAGAGCAGCCTGAAGATTCTGTTGCTGACCTGTCCCGGGACACACCGTCGCCCGTCCAGGCATCTGACACTGAAGAGACACCGGAAACCTCAGTGACAACCGAAGGAGTAGCAGTTCAGCAGCTACCTGTATTAGAGGAGCCTGCCCCACTTGAGCTGTTGACCTGGATTCGGGAAACCCGCCGGATGCGCAGCGAGGAAATCCACTTCCTGGATTCCCCCACCATCGGCGTGCTGGTTTTCTTCAAGAAGATTGAGGCAACGGAGTAAGCACCCCAAGACCGGCCATAGAGACCTCAAGAATCCGCTTGACCCCGGACATTCCCTGCTCGATGGCCGCCTCTATTTCTTCCATCGTAATGATGTGGTCCGACTTACCGGCGGCCCAGTTTACTACCAGCCCAAGACAGACGTAACGCATGCCCAGTTCCGCCGCCAGAGCCGCTTCCGGCATACCGGTCATGCCGACCAGGTCGCAGCCGTCCCGCTCCATCCGGATGATTTCAGCCGCGGTTTCCAACCTGGGACCCTGGGTTGCGCCATATACTCCAAAACCGGAAAACGGCACGTTTTCGGCGCCGGCCGCGTCGATCAGGATCTGCCGCGCACTCTCGTCGTAGGGCCAAGTGAAATCAATGTGGGTCACCGAGTCCAGACTGCCCTCGAAAAAGGTGCTGGCACGCCCCCATGTGTAGTCAATAATCTGATCGGGGATAACCACATGGGCTGGCCCCATATCCTCATGAATACCGCCCACGGCGTTGACGCCGACGACCGTTCGCACACCGGCATCGTGTAGGGCCTTGAGGTTCGCCCGGTAATTCACCTGATGGGGTGGAATACGGTGTGGGTTACCATGGCGCGACAGGAACACCACCGTCTGATCACCCAAACGCCCCTCGACCAGAGGCGCGGAAGGATTACCCCAGGCCGTACCAGTTTTATTCTCTCCAGTGATTTCCAGACCAGACAATGTGGTCAGGCCTGTGCCCCCGATAATCCCGACAGGGTGCATCTTCTCCGGTGACGTCATTCTGACTCTCCTGAATCTTCTACATCTCCGGCGGTCTGGCGATTCTGCGAAGTCTTACCACTTTTCCCGGAGGCGGCTTCCCCACTCTGATCTGCCGAGTCCTCGGATTGCGATCCGGACAATCGAACCCCCTCGGGCAGGTGCAGAGTCCTGGTCGGGAAGGCCACCTCGGCTCCGTAGCCTTCAATAATACCGCTGATCTGCAGCAGCACATCCTGTTTAACTTCGTGGAAAGGCACCCACTGGGTTGTCTTGGTAAAGCAATAAACCATGATGTCCAGTGACGAGGCATTGAACGCCAGGAAGTTCACAATCAGGGTCTGGTCGCTGTCGATGTCCTCATGCCGTTTAAGCATGGCCTTGATGTCGTCGACGATGGTCGCCATCTGCCCGACATCGGCATACCGGATGCCAATCGTTTCGTAGATCCGACGGTTGGTCATACGGGAGGGGTTCTCCACCGCGATGGTGGTAAACGCAGCATTCGGCACGTACAGCGGACGCTTGTCGAAGGTACGGATGGTGGTCAGGCGCCAGCCGATATGCTCGACCGTACCCTCGATGTTCCGGTCTGGTGACCTCACCCAGTCACCCACCTTGAACGGCCGGTCGAGATGGATGATAAAGCCGCCAAAAAAGTTGGCCAACAGGTCCTTGGCGGCAAAGCCCACGGCAATACCGCCCACGCCACCAAACGCGAGGACACCTGAAATACTGTAGCCCATGGACTGCATCGCAATAAGCACCGCGGTGATCAATACCACGGCTCGCGACAGTTTGCTCACCGCGTTTACGGTGGTGTAATCCATGGGTTGCTTCATTTTAAGGGGCGAAACCAGAATCCCTTCCGCCTCCTTAATCAGTCTCAGTACCGCCCAAACCAGAACGAAGACAAACCCGAGTTGCAGGAGCGAATCGTTGATCTTGAAGATCTCTGCATCGGAGTAGCGATGAGCCACCTCGGCAGCCCAGTACACGCCTTGCAACCAGACAAATGCCACGACCGGTTTTCGGGCAGCATGAAGCAAGGCATCATCCCAAAGGTTGTTGGTCTGACTGAATTTGCGCTCAATAGCCACGATGATATGACTGGCGATGTACGCAACGGTGGCTGTGCCGAAAACCAGCGCAAACACGACAATTCCGACACGCCAGGCTTCAGATAGCAGCCCGAAATTCTCGATCCAGCCATTCACCATGGCCATAACATCTCCGATCATCGGATCCCTCTGGTCTCGAAAAGTCTATCGAATGGAAACGGCTGTTCCCGGCACGACGCGATCAAACAGATCAATA
>JAWWAT010000015.1:0-19426 GCA_033721635.1 Marinobacter sp.
AATCTCACGGGCTACCCGGTCTGCTTCATGCAGGGTCAGCTCCACGCCATTGCGGGCCGCAGCCGCCTGAATATCCCTGAGTTTGTCATTCTGCGATTCATCGGCTGCCACAATCCATTTGCCACACTTACGGTGACCGATTTTGTGGGTTTGGCAATACTGGTAAAGCCTCCGTCGGCCCGCAACGCAAAGCTCTGCCTTCAGTGATCCTTCCGGGTAATAAATGCCGGCGTGAATGACTTCGCTGTTGCGGGAGGATATACCCTCACCAAACCGGCCTGCGCCTTCCAGTACAATCACCTCATGTCCAGCCATCGCAAGGGCACGGGCAATGGCCAGCCCAACGACACCGGCACCGATGACAACGGTTTGTGTTTCAGGGACTTCCGTGGACACTGATGCTCGCCCTACTCAACAGACAGTGCCACGAGCATACCCCATCCTCCCACCCGGGCGAAAACCGGCTGGGGCAGGCTGAACACATTACTCAAGAGCCCATACCGGTTATACTTGCTTGCTGAAAGAAGTGCATGGAGCCCGGCTTATGATGTCTGACAGGAAGCAGTTCGTTCTGGTAATGGTGGTAGCCGCCCTGTTTGTGGGGTGGCTCGGCTGGCGTGGCTTTGAGGTAATCAGCCTGAACGAACGGCTGAAAGCGGATGATGTGGTTGCCAGCTATCCCTACAAGCACCGAGTGCTCCGGGTGGAGGGGGACACTGCCATTATGAGTTCGCTCCGGTCTCACACGACGTCGACCCACAAGGCCCTGAGTGCGGTATTTCCGAGCATGCGTAATCTTGGTGACAGCCACCGCGACTGGCAACGGGCAGAGCGAGAGCTGGCACAGGTTCAGGCCCGCGCCGGCGATGTGGTTCTTGGGGCGTCTGGCATCAGCCGTATTCGCTGGGAGCTGGATGAAAACTGGTACCATCTGCAATCCATGAAATCCAAATACGACACAAGGCTCTGAAACGTCGCTTTATGACCCATGACCCCACAGTTGCGGCATCCTCCCACCCCTACGATTCCCTGACGCCCGATGCGATCCTGGATGCCATGGAAGAGGCCGGGTTCGCGGTAAGTGGCCGTCTGTTCGCATTGAACAGCTATGAAAACCGGGTCTATCAGGTAGGGCTGGACGATGGGGCACCGGTTATCGCCAAATTTTACCGGCCAGGTCGCTGGAGCGAGGCGGAAATCCGGGAGGAGCATGAATTCACCCTGGAACTTCTGCAGGCGGACATTCCGGTTGTCGCTCCGATGACACTGGCTTCCGGCGACACCCTGGGACGTCACGGCGAATTTTTGATGGCGGTGTTTCCCCAGCGCGGGGGCCAGGCGCCGGACACCAGTGTGACCGATACCCTTTACCGGCTAGGCCAGTGGCTGGGCCAGATCCACAATATTGGCGCCAGCAAACCGTTTGTACACCGCTCCAGCATGGACTTGCTTGAAGGTATCGACGCCAGCAACCGGCTGCTGCTTGAGGGCGGCTGGATTCCGGAGGATCTCCGGCCCGCCTGGGACAGCCTGATCCCCGACCTGCAAAGGCTTTGCGCCGCTAGAATTGATGAAGCCGGCCCGGTGGACACCTTGCGGCTTCATGGCGACTGCCACGCCGGCAATATTCTGTGCCGGGACGAGCAGATGCTATTTGTGGATCTGGATGATTGCCGCACGGGCCCCGCTATTCAGGATATGTGGCTGCTGCTGAACGGCGACGAGTTCGAGCGCGGTACCCAGCTTGGCGAATTGCTGGAAGGCTACGAAATGTTCCGTGATTTCAATCGTCGTGAACGCCATCTGATTGAGCCCTTGCGCTGCTATCGACAGATTGCGCACTGTGCCTGGCTGGCCAAACGCTGGGATGATCCTGCCTTTCCACGCTTTTTCCCCTGGTTTGCCCAGCCACGCTTCTGGTCAGACCAGATTCTCTCGCTGCGGGAGCAGCTATCCGCCCTGCAGTCACCAGCCATCAAGGTGCCGGGGCAGTACTGAACTACACTTTAAATTCGTTTGATTCGAGGTAGGCATGAGCCAGAATGAGGCCCGTTACACCGTCCGCAGCCTGATTGTAACCGCGCTGGTTGCGGTAATCGGCACCGTTCTTGCGCTGGAGATGAGTGGCAAGATCAGCCATAGCGACAACAAGGACCACACGCCGGTTGGCGATTTTCAGGCTATTCATGTAACCGAGGACGATCCGTTCCGGATGTCCCGCAAGGCCTCGGAATTACACGCAGTCTGCGAAAACGGCTATCTTGCCATTGCCGCGGATGTGGACCCGTCGTTCCGGGGAATCCTGGTGGACTATAAAAACCGGGGCGTACGCTGCTCCCGGCCGTCACCGACTGGGCCTGCCGTTCCACCCTCCCCGGAGGCACCAGACTCAAATGGCTAAATCCCGAAAACCGTCTGGGGCCCCCGAGCAGGTGACGGACCGGCTGTTTGCCACGGAACGCCGGCCGGAGGATTTCCGATTCGACGCATCGGTAGCCAGGGTGTTCCCGGACATGATTCGCCGTTCGGTTCCGGGCTACACCACCATCATCCCGATGATCGAGGTGATCACCGAACAATACGCCCAGCCAGCCTCCCATTGCTATGACCTGGGCTGCTCCCTGGGTGCATCAACCCTCGCGATGCGTCACGGCATTGCCCATGGCGACTGCACGCTTGTTGGCGTGGACAACTCCAGCGCCATGATCGAGCGCTGTGAGCATTATATTGCCCTGGACGACAGCGCCCTCCCTGTCACCCTGAGATGTGAAGATATTCTGGACACCGAACTCAGCAACGCCTCGGTGACCACGTTGAATTTCACCTTGCAGTTTGTCGATCCGGAAAAACGGGCCGGTCTGCTCACGCGAATTGCCGACGCCACTCTTCCCGGCGGCGTCTTGATTCTGTCAGAGAAAATCCGCTTTGAGTCGGAAGACGAGCAGGCCATTCAGACCCGACTGCACCACGAATTCAAACGCGCCAACGGCTACTCGGATCTTGAAATCAGCCAGAAGCGCACGGCCATCGAACAGGTCCTGATTCCGGAGACTCTGGCGGCCCATAAGGCACGACTGCTGGCGGCGGGCTTCAATGATGTGGTGGTGTGGTACCAGTGCTTCAACTTTGTTTCCATGCTCGCCATCAAGGCTGACAAAACCATCGAATGACCATGGCAGATTTTGACTGGAAAGCCCGATTCGGGCCTATCATCAATGAACTCGCAAAAGACGGCCTGGATCACTGGGCCACTTCGCTTCAGCAGCAACTGGTTCACCGTTTCGAAGACCGCCCCCACGGCGATCTGGATCGCTGGCAGGCCGCCCTGGACCGCCTGCCCAACATTGAGCAGGTGGAGGCGCAGCTGAACCGCTCTGCCATTACCCTGAATTCACCCGAGCCTCTGAACCTGGCACAGCAGGAACAGCTGGAGCAGGGACTGCGCGGCCTGATGCCATGGCGCAAGGGTCCCTTCGATTTTTTCGGCACCTACATTGATACCGAGTGGCGCTCCGACTGGAAGTGGGAACGGGTGTCGCCCTATCTGTCAGACCTATCCGGTCGCCGGATACTGGATGTTGGTTGCGGCTCCGGATACCACTGCTGGCGCATGCTGGGCGAAGGGGCGGGCCGGGTGATCGGCATCGACCCGGGGCTGCTGTTCATGTTCCAGTTCTTCAGCGTCAAGGACTACCTCGGCGACGTCCCTGTGGATCTGCTGCCGATCAGAATGGAAGACCTGCCTCCTGACCTTGGAACCTTCGATACCACCTTTTCCATGGGTGTCCTTTATCATCGTCGCTCGCCGCTGGATCATCTGCTGGAGCTCAAGGGAACACTGCGCCGGGGCGGCGAGCTGGTTCTGGAAACACTTGTGGTTGAAGGCCCTGAAGGGTTCAGCCTGATGCCCGAGGATCGCTACGGGCAGATGCGCAATGTCTGGTTTCTGCCCACCTGTGACACCCTGCTGCGCTGGCTCGACCGTACCGGCTTCCGCAATGCCCGGGTAGTGGATGTAACCGAGACGACCACCGAGGAACAGCGCAGTACTGACTGGATGCGCTTTAATTCCCTGCAGGACTTTCTGGACCCGGACGACCCGTCAAAAACCGTGGAAGGCTACCCGGGACCAATGCGGGCCACCGTGATTGCCGAGAAGCCCTGAACACAAAAAAACCGCCGTGCCTTTCGGCAGGGCGGCTCTTTGATCCACCAGCGTTTATTCGCCAAATGGATGGCGAAGCGTGATGGTTTCAATACGATCCGGCCCCGTGGAGATCACGTCGATCGGCGCCTCGATCTGTTCTTCCAGGAAACGGATGTAGGCCTTGGCGTTCTCGGGCAACTGATCGACGCTGGTCAGGCCGACCGTGCTCTCACTCCAACCCGGCAATTCCTCGTAGACAGGCTCGATGTCCTTGTAACTGTCGCAGCCAATGGGCGGCCGGAAAATCTCGCCGTTCGGCGTCTTGTAACCGACACACACCTTCACGGTCTCGAGTCCGTCCAGCACGTCGAGCTTGGTGAGACAGATACCTGAGACACTGTTGATCTGGATGGCGTGGCGAATCGCCACGGCATCGAACCAGCCACAGCGACGGGCGCGCCCGGTCGTGGTACCCACTTCGTTGCCTTTGACCGCCAAATGCTTGCCCATATCGTCAAACAGTTCGGTGGGGAACGGGCCGGAACCGACACGAGTGGTATAGGCCTTGGTGATACCCAGAACATAGTCGAGGAAAAGCGGGCCAAAACCGGAGCCAGTGGCGGTGCCGCCGGCGGTGGTGTTGGACGAGGTCACGTACGGATAGGTACCCAGGTCGATATCCAGCAGCGAGCCCTGGGCACCCTCAAACAGGATGTTTTCGCCACGCTTACGGAAATCGTGCAGCATGTCGGTCACGTCCGCCGCCATGGGCAGAATTTCCTCACCCATCTGCTTCAGTTCTTCCAGGGCGGCATCAATATCTTCGGCTTCTTCCTTGAAGTACTCGGTCAGGATGAAGTTGTGGTAAGACATGATCTCCCGAAGCTTCGTCTCGAAGTCGGCGGGATTGCACAGATCGCCGAGGCGCAGGCCACGGCGGGAAACCTTGTCCTCATAGGCCGGGCCGATACCGCGACCGGTCGTGCCGATCTTGTCGACCCCTCGAGCCCGTTCCCGGGCCTGATCAATGCGGACATGGGTACGCAGTATGATCGGGCAGGCGAGGCTGATACGCAGGCGATCGCGAACCGCCACATCATTGGCTTCCAGCTCACGCACTTCCTTCAACAGGGCCTCAGGCGACAGGACGACGCCGTTACCGATCAGGCAATAGACGTGTTGCCGCAGGATACCGGAAGGAATCAGGTGAAGCGCTGTTTTCTTGCCGTCAATTACCAGGGTATGACCGGCATTGTGCCCGCCCTGGAAGCGAACAACCGCTGCGACCTTGTCAGTCAGCAGGTCAACAATCTTACCCTTGCCTTCATCACCCCATTGGGTGCCCAGCACAACAACGTTTTTACCCATGATTCTCTCTCAATGCGGCTGCCCCGCAGGACAGGCGTTTCGCAAGTTTACCTGTAAATGAATTCACCGAGGCCCAGGGGGCATCAGCCCAGCTTCTGCACGACCCACTGACCGTTCTGTTTCACCAGCTCCCGATCACAGCCTCTGGCGGCCGGACTAACACCCTCATCTTCGGGCAGGGCCCGGACGACGGTTTCTGTCATTCTCAGACCGGAGATGACGCCTTCCAGTGCGGGGTCATGATCCGCCGGCGCCCAGACGGCGCCCGCTTTGCGTGCAACCCGCTCGCCAAGGGAAACCAGTGACCGAATATCGAGACTGAACCCGGTTGCCGGACGGGCGCGGCCAAAATCGCTGCCAATGGCATCGTACCGACCGCCTTTGGCAACGGAATCACCATGGCCGGGCACATAGGCCGCAAACACCAGCCCCGTGTGGTAGTTGTAGCCACGCAACTCACAGAAATCGAATCCGAAACTGATGTCCGGATAATCCCGGCTCAACATGTCGGACACGCGCCCGAGCTGGTCGAGGGCAGCATCCAGGCTGTCGGACGCCCCTTGCAGGATCCGGCGGGCTTCGTTCAGGGCTTCAGGGCCGCCACTGACACGGGCAAGCTCGCGAAGGCGAGCCCCGGCTGAACCGGTGGTACATTGACCCAGCAATTCGTCAAGCTCGGGGACCGATTTTCGGGCCATGGCATCGAAAATGGCGCTCTCGGTATCCCTGTCAAAATCCGCCTCGCCGATCAAGCTCTCGTAGATGGCCACGTGGGCCAGATCCAGGTGAATTCGCGGCAAACCGGCCACCCGGAGGGTTTCCAGCATCAGGCTGATCACTTCCATGTCCGCAGCTTCCGAGCCACTGCCAAATAGCTCACAGCCTGCCTGAATGGGGGTTCGACCTGTCAGCATATGCCGGGGGCGGGTATGGAGTACGTGCCCGGCATAGCACAGGCGGGTGATCCCTTCCTGGCCCAGGGTATGGGCATCAATGCGCGCTGCCTGAGGCGTCATATCGGCGCGAACACCCATCATACGCCCGGTCAGCTGATCGGTTAGCTTGAACGTCTGAAGCTCGAGATCGTTTCCGGTTCCAGTAAACAGGGATTCGAGATATTCAATGAGCGGTGGAATTACCAGCTGATAACCCCAGCGCTGGCAGGTATCCATTACATCCCGACGCAGGGATTCGATCCGTCCGGCCAGTGGAGGCAGAATATCTTCTACCCCGTCTGGCAGTAACCAGCGATCAGATACTGTCATGAGATTCCGTTGTCCGTTATATCCGCTCCGGCACAGTAGGCTGGGGGATCACACAGGATTTAAGGCGGCATTCGGTAAAAGCCCGACACAAAACCGCCAGAATTTTACACGGTTGCCGGGCACAAAAAAACCGGAATACAAAGGTATTCCGGTTTTTTGGTCTCAGTCCTCAGGGTTAACGGGCACCCTGCGGATCGTTCAGGAATTTCATGAACGCGCTCTCTGAGTCGATCACCATGATGTCATCCTTGCTCGCAAAGGTGTTGCGATAAGCCTGGAGACTCCGGTAGAAGCTGTAGAATTCCTCATTCGAGCCATAGGCATCTGCGTAGATTCTTGCTGCTTCACCGTCACCCTCACCCCGGGTCTCTTCTGACTGGGAGAAAGCTTCCGCAAGAATAACGGTTCTCTGGCGATCCGCGTCGGCACGGATACCTTCGGCCAACTCACGGCCCCGAGAACGGAATTCCTGGGCCAGCTTTTCACGCTCGGTTGCCATCCGACGGTAGACGTTTTCGCTTACCTGACCTGGGAATTCGATTGCCTTGACACGGATGTCGAGTACTTCAATCCCGAATTCACTCTGGGCTGTCTGGTTTACGCGATCCCGAAGCGTGTGCATGAGTTCATCACGCTGACCAGAGACGACCTCAACCATGGTCCGGATACCGAACTCGTCACGCAGGCCGTTGTCGACTCGCGAAGAAAGCAGTGACTGAGCACGGAACTCATCGCCGCCGGTTGCACGGTAGAACTGGTCCACATCCCGAATCTTCCAGGCGATGTACGAATCCACATCCAGCGGCTTCTTCTCCACGGTCAGGTACTGCCGGGACGGCAGATCCATGGTCAGCACCCGGATATCGAATTCACGTACCTGGTCGATGACCGGAACCTTGAAATGAATACCCGCCTGGATGTCGGTCTCTACCAGCTCACCGAACCGGAGCAGCACGCCCCGGTGGGTTTCCGGAATAATGTACACGCTGGACAATACCAGCAGGACAACGATAAGGGCGCCTGCAAGGCCCACTACACCTTTAGGTCCCATAATTATCTGCTCCTCCGAACGGTAGTATCCTGCCTGCTTCGCAGTTCCTGCAGAACCTGATCAGTCAGGCTCTGGATATCCACGTTGCCCTGGTTGCTGCCGGAGGAAGACCCACCGGTGCGAGGCAGGGAACCCTGGGTCAGGCGATCAAGCGGCAGATACATCATGTTGCCGCTGCTTTCCGTGTCTACAAGAATCTTGCTGCTGTTAGCCAGTACTGTCTCGACGGTCTGCAGATACATCCGCTCGCGGGTAACGGTTGGAGACATCCGATAAACCGCAAGAAGCTCATTGAAGCGTGCAGTCTCACCTCGAGCCCGCTCAATCACTTCCTCTTTGTAGGCGTTTGCCTCTTCAATCATACGCTGCGCCTGACCACGAGCCTCGGGTACCACCTTGTTCCGGTAGGTTTCGGCTTCTTCCTTGACTCGCTGCTCATCCTCGCGGGCACGCTGCACTTCCCGGAAGGCATCCTGGACAGGGGCCGGCGGCTGTGTGCTCTCCACGTTCACCCGAACCAGCTCGAGCCCCGTGCCGTAATCCTTGAGAAATGTCTGAAGTCTCTGCTCAACCCGGACAGCGAGCTCTGCCCGGCCTTCAGTCAGAACATCATCCAGGGTTGAACTGCCAACTTCGTGACGGATCGCACTGTCGGTAGCAAACGCCAACGCCTGATTCGAATCCCTGACGTTCAGCACGTAGGCTTCAGCATCCCCAACGCGATACTGCACCTGCAGATCAACGGTCACCAGGTTTTCGTCCTGGGTCAGCATCTGGCCACTGGACTCAGCAGTTCGAACGCTGGTTACTCGCACTTTGGTCACGTTGTCGATAAGAGGCACCTTGAACCTCAGACCAGGATTCGCAGTCTGGTGGTACTCACCGAATCGCAGCACAACTGCCCTTTCCTGTTCGTCCACGGTGTAAAACGACTGAAAAATGACATAGCCGGCTACCAGAATGCCTGCCAGCGCGAGGATCGCCCCGAAACCACCGGCGCTTCCTCCACTACTGCCGCCGCTGCCGCCGGATTTGCCACCCTTGCCGCCCAGCATCTTGTTGAGCTTGTCGAGACCTTTCTTCAGCGCCTCATCAAGGTCTGGCGGCCCCTGATCATTGCCGCGTCGACCACCACCGGTACCCCAGGGGTCATTGTCGTTACGGTTTCCACCCGGTTCGTTCCAGGCCATAGTGCTCTCCGTTACTGACTTATAAATAGAATGGCTGCAAATACTAGGGATTTATCTCCGCCCCGGCAATAGCCGCAGCGGTTTCAGGCGTGACCCACGTCCAGCCTGACTGAATTTTCGTTGACTCCGGCCCGGCTCAGCAGCTGGTGCCAGTCCCGGTTCTGCAAGCGCACTTCCACCACGGTGTCGCCGGTATCGCGATATTCCTCACTGATCACCGACCCTGCCTCATGCAACAACGCCCTCAGCTTGCCATCCGAAGGCCCCAGCAGCACAAAGTGGTGCACTACATCTTCAGCCACTCGCTCCACGATTGCATCGAACAGTCCGTCCAGGCCTTCTCCGGTTACTGCTGACACCCAGGCTCGCACCGGAATGCCTTCTTCATTGCGCTCGACCCGAGGGGTAAAGTTTTCCAGCAGATCAATCTTGTTGAACACCTGGAGCATGGGAATCTCGTCTGCCCCGATCTCCGCAAGCACTTCCTCAACCTGCTCAATATTCTCCTCGCGGCGCGGGTCATGGCTGTCGATAATATGGAGCAACAGCGTCGCTTGCGTGGTTTCCTCGAGCGTTGCCCGGAACGCTTCAACCAGCTTGTGCGGCAGGTGCCGTATGAAGCCTACGGTGTCCGCCATTACGACCGGCCCTATATCCGGAAGTTCCAGCCGCCGTAACGTCGGGTCCAGGGTGGCAAATAGCTGGTCTGCAGCATATACGGACGAAGTGGTAATACGGTTGAATAAAGTCGATTTACCGGCGTTGGTATATCCCACCAGGGATACCGTGGGAATATCCGCCCGCTGACGCGCCCTTCGTCCCTGGTTGCGCTGGCGACGAACCTTTTCCAGACGCTTGTGTATAGACTTGATCCGCTCGCGCAAGAGCCGGCGGTCGGTTTCCAGCTGGGTTTCACCCGGTCCGCGAAGCCCGATGCCGCCTTTCTGTCGCTCAAGGTGGGTCCAGCCCCTGACCAGTCGCGTGGACATGTGCTCAAGCTGGGCCAGCTCTACCTGAAGTTTGCCTTCGTGAGTCCGGGCGCGCTGAGCGAAGATATCGAGAATTACACCGGTGCGATCAAGCACACGGCACTTAAGCTCATGCTCAATGTTTCTTTCCTGACGCGGGCTCAGGGCATGATTGAACAGCACAACATCGGCTTCACTCGCCGCTACTGCGTCGCGAATCTCTTCCAACTTTCCCTCACCCACGAAGAACCTGGGGCTGGGTTGCTTGCGGGACCCGGTAACGGTGGAGACAGGCTCAACACCGGCCGAGGTGACCAGCTCCCGGAACTCACCGGGGTCTTCGGTGCCATCGTGCGCAGTAAAATCGATGTGGACGAGTACAGCGCGCTCACCAACATCAGGACGTTCAAACAATTGGCATCAACTCCGGGATAATCAGACTGTGATTATTATAAAAACAAACACCCGCGCCCACGAGACCCCTTGAAGGGCTCTCCTGGAACGCGGGTGGCAGAAACTGGAATGCGGCTGAATCAGTCTTCAGACTCGCCCTCTCCTCCCGGCGCCTGCGGCGGAATACGCACATTGCGGGCAGGTACCACTGTGGAAATGGCGTGCTTATAGACCATCTGGCTGACAGTATTTTTCAGCAAAATCACGAACTGGTCGAACGACTCAATCTGGCCCTGTAGTTTGATACCGTTGACCAGAAAGATGGAAACGGGAATGCGTTCCTTGCGCAATGCATTAAGGTAAGGGTCTTGTAATGAATGCCCTTTTGACATGTGTTTTCTCCTGTTTTTAGTAAATGCAGATCGTCATTTGTAAAAATTAAATGTGGTGCGAAGTCGGATTTTTTTCAAGGCTGCTTCAACGATAAGTTTGTCGTCGCTGTCCAGCCAGTCCACATCGGACCACTTACGCAACCAGGTCAACTGCCGCTTCGCCAGCTGGCGCGTCGCTGCCACCCCCTTGCTGACAAATGTTTCGTAATCGTCTTCCCCGGACAAATAACTCCAGGCCTGGCGATATCCGACACAACGCATGGAAGGGAGATCGGGGTGCAAGTCTTCCCTGAGCATCAGTGCCCTAACTTCGTCGAGAAAGCCCGCTTCCAGCATTTTCAGGAAGCGCAAGCGAATCCGCTCGTGAAGCACTCGCCGTTCCGGCGGCGTCATGGCAAGCTGAGTAACAGTATACGGAAGCAAAGATGGTTCGTCTGCCTGCCAGCGAGTGAAATAGGTGTAATCCTCAATGTCGCCGTCTTGCGGCGCTGCCGTCGGTTGCCCGGCCGCATCGGGCTCAGCCTTCCAGAACTCGGAAATCGGCTTGCCGGTGAGGCGCAGAACCTCCAGGGCCCGCATCAGACGCTGCCGATTATTGGGATGAATGCGCTCCGCGGCGACCGGATCACTGGCCTTTAGCTCCTCGTGCAGGGCCTCCCAGCCCCTCGCTTCGGCTTCCCTTTCCAGGGCATGTCGCACGGCGGGACTTGCCGAAGGTAGGCCGGACATGCCGTGGATCAGGGCCTTGAAATACATCATGGTGCCGCCCACCAGAAGCGGAACTCGGCCTGCAGCCGTTATTTCCGCCATCGCGGCCAGGGCGTCCCGACGGAAATCCGCAGCTGAGTAGGTTTCCGCCGGATCGCAGATATCAATCAACCGATGGGGAGCGCGTGCCAGTTCGGCAGCGGTTGGTTTGGCCGTCCCGATGTCCATGCCACGATAGATCATGGCAGAGTCCACGCTGATAATGTCACAGGGCAGTCGGTCGCAGAGGGCCATGGCCAGGTCTGTTTTACCCGATGCCGTAGGCCCCATCAGGAAAATGGCCGGAGGCAGCGACACCTCAGCGCCCCCGGAGGAACAGCTTGTCCAGCTCGGACATCGTCACAAGGGTCCAGGTTGGACGTCCGTGATTGCACTGGCCGCTGCGTTCGGTGGCTTCCATATCCCGAAGCAATGAATTCATCTCGGGGATGGTGAGCTGTCGATTGGCACGAACAGACCCATGGCACGCCATGGTTCCCAGCAATTCATGGGTTACTGCTTCGACACGATCACTCTGGCCATGCTCTATCAGATCCGCCAGCACATCACGCACCAACTGCTCGGTATCGGCGCCACGCAGGAGTGCAGGCACCTGCCGCACCGCCAGGGTTTCGGGGCCAATGCGCTCAATCTGCAAGCCGAGTTTTTGCAGTTCTTCACCATGACTCTCGGTAAGAGCTGCCTCTTTCTGGCTGACAGCCAGGGACAGCGGCACCAGCAAGGGCTGGCTTTTCAGATCCTGCTCAACCAGAGCACGCTTCATCCGCTCGTACGTAATGCGTTCATGGGCCGCGTGCATGTCCACCACGATCAGACCCGCGCGCCCCTGGGCGAGAATGTAGATCCCATGCAGCTGGGCAATGGCATAACCCAGCGGCGGTTCCTGATCACTATCAACCGGCGGCGTCGGCATTGGCGTGGCAACACCATCGCCGGAAGGCATGGGCTGCTGCCCTTCGCTACCGCCGCCGGCATTCAGGGATTGGTAGAACGCCATCTGATCACTGGCGCGCCATTCCTGTTGCGGCTGGGCCTGACCACCATAGCCGGCACCGGAGCCACCCGGGTGACCGTAATTTGGCATCGCAGGCTGGCCATTCCAGGAAGCCTCAGCCGGTGCGCCTGCTGCAGGAGCCGATTCCTGGGCCTGGGCCGACGCTTCACGACCAAAGGATTGGGCCACCGCACCGCGAAGATGATCGTCCGGCCGAACATCGGCCAGTGCCTTGTGCAGGGTTCTGAAAATGAAATCGTGAACAAGGCGACCATCACGGAAACGAACTTCGTGCTTGGTCGGATGGACATTCACATCGACGGTCGCTGGGTCGACCTCCAGGTAGAGTACAAAGGCGGGATGCCGGTTGTTATAGAGCACATCCCGGTATGCCTGGCGCACCGCGTGGGCCACCAGTCGGTCACGGATCACGCGTCCGTTGACAAAGAAATACTGGAGGTCCGCCTGACTGCGCGAAAACGTCGGCAAGGCGACCCACCCCCAGAGGCGCAACCCGGTGGCTTCCGCATCGATAACCACCGCGTTGTCTATAAATTGCTGGCCGCACAGGGAGCCAATGCGCCGTTCCCGGTCAAGCGCCGATTCAGCCGGCCTCAGGCTCTGCACAACCCGCTGGTTGTGGCGCAGGGTAAAACCGGCATCAAAGCGGCTCAGGGCCTGCCGGCGCACGCACTCTTCGACATGATTGAATTCAGTCTTTTCGGTGCGCAGGAATTTACGCCGTGCCGGTGTGTTGAAAAACAGATCCCGCACCTCGACAGTTGTTCCGACCGGATGCGCTGCCGGAGAAATCCGGGCGTCCATTTCGCGGCCTTCGACTTCCACCCGGGAAGCCGCTTCCTGGGACTCGGTTCTTGAAGTCAGTGTTAGCCGGGAGACAGAACTGATACTGGCAAGTGCTTCGCCGCGAAAACCCAGAGACGCCACCGCCTCCAGGTCATCCAGGCTGGCGATCTTGCTGGTGGCGTGACGACTGAGCGCAAGAGGCAGATCGTCTTCCTCAATGCCGCTGCCGTCATCGCGCACACGTATCAGCTTGACGCCACCCTGCTCGACTTCGACATCGACACGGTTGGCACCGGCATCCAGGGCATTTTCGACCAGTTCCTTGACGACAGACGCAGGGCGCTCCACCACTTCACCCGCGGCAATCTGGTTCGCGAGCCGTGGTGACAGCAATCGAATGGGGGGCATGTTACGGAAAAACCTCTTGATCAGGACGCGGGAATACGAATGGTTTGCCCTACCATAACACGGTCGTCCCGAAGGTCGTTAAACTGCATCAGCTCGCTGACAGTGGTCTGGTTTCTCCGGGCTACCCCGGAAAGCGTGTCACCCCGCTGTATACGGTAGTGGCTGATGCTGTCGCCACCCTCGCGGTTCTGCTTCTGCCAGGCCAGCAGAGTGCCAGGAGGCGGCGTCTTCTGGAAGTAGTCATCAATGCCCTTCATGATGGCGCCGGCCAGCTTGTTGCGATACCACTCGGTGGCCAGGTTCTTCTCTTCCTGAGGATTCGAGATAAAGCCAGCCTCTACGAGGATGGAGGGGATATCCGGCGACTTGAGAACCGCAAAGGCGGCCTGCTCGACGCCGGGCTTGTGGAGCTTGGCCACGCCACCAAGCTTGCCAAGAACCGAACTGCCAACGCCAAGGCTGGCATTGATACTGGCCGTCATCGAGAGATCCAGCAAGACGCCGGCCAGCATGTCGTCCCGGCCATCCAGAGACAGTCCGCCGGCGCCGCCGATCAGATCAGACCGGTTCTCGCTGTTGGCCAGCCAGCGGGCGGTCTCACTGGTGGCGCCACGCTGGGAGAGGGCGAAAACCGAAGCACCCTTGGGCTGCGGCGTCCGGAATGCGTCCGCGTGCACCGACACGAACAGGTCAGCGTTGTATTTCCTGGCCAGGATCGTGCGATTGCGCAGACCAATGTAGTAGTCCCCGGTCCTGGTCAGTTTGGCGGTATAGCCCGGCCGATCGTTGATCAGGTCAGCCAGGGTTTTCGCCATCTTGAGAACCACATCCTTTTCCCGGGTTCCCCGTGGACCAATAGCGCCCGGGTCTTCGCCACCGTGCCCGGCATCGATGACCACGATAACATCCCGCTTACCGGAGGATTCCTGAGTTACGGTTGGCGTCGTTGCCTTCTCCAGCCGGCTGCCGCTTTCGTCAATCAGGTCAACCACCAGCCTGTGGCCATATTGCTGATTCGGCTCAAGCTGAAAGCTCCGCGGCTTGATGTCGGCCTTCAGATCCAGGACCACGCGCAGATCGGTTCCGTTTCTTGGGGCACTGCGGATCCGCTTGATAGGACTTCCGGAAAGATCCAAGCCGCTAAAATCGGTCTTCAGGTTGGCATTCTTCAAATCAATTACCAGCCTTGCCGGGCTGCTCAGGGAAAAGATGTTGTGCTCCACCTGCCCACCGGTATCCAGAACCAGCCGGGTGTGATCGGGCGCAGGCCAGATACGGGCGCTCTCAACCTGCGTCGCCGCCGAGCTGTGAAATGCCAATGTCGCGAGGAACAGCGCAATCGGCCAGACCAGTTGTTTACTCAGCTTTGCACAATTCATAAAGCTTACCTGCCAGTTTATCCACGGTTCCGGGCCGCCTAATGCGCCGGACCAATCAAATCCAGTTCGTTCAGCACCCGGGCGCCCGCCTCTGAGCGAGCCCTGAGGACCACAGAGCGACCCTCGCCCTGGGTCTCGAGGTGAACTTCAAGATCCGGCTCGGGCAATATGCCCTTGCCCCGCTCGGGCCACTCGATGAGGCACAGGTTTTCTGCGGAGAAATAATCCCGGATGCCCATGTATTCCAGTTCTTCCGCGTCGCCCAGGCGATAAAGGTCAAAATGATATGTCGGTGGATTCAGAGTCTCGTAGGGCTCCACCAGCGTGTAGGTCGGGCTTTTGACTGCGCCCTCATGCCCCAACCCGCGCATGACGCCCCGGCTGATGGTGGTCTTTCCCATGCCCAGCTCACCATCCAGGAAGATCACCAGGCCGCGACCGGATGCCACGACTGTTCTCGCCAACTCCCGGCCAAGATGCTCGGTTTCAGCCTCTCCGTCCAGGAAAACCCGACGCTCGTTGCCCATTATGCTCATGACTCTTCCGCTCCCGGGCTGTCCTCAGATTCCCTGAATACCAATGGCAGCGCATCAATCACATCCGTCGGTATCATTCCGATGAACCCGCTGGTTTTAGCAGCCTGGTCAGCCGCCGCAAGGTGAACCGATGCGCCCAGCACGGCCGCTTTCTGCTCGTCACCAATCTGCCCCATGACAGCCGCGATAATACCCGAAAGCACGTCACCCATTCCCCCGGTGGCCATGCCCGGGTTGCTGCCACTGACGATATCGAGAAAGCCGCCTTCAGAAGCGACAACCGTACCGGCGCCTTTCAGCAGAACCGTACCGCCATACAGCGCCTGCAACTTTCTGGCGGCAGCCATTCTGTCTGCCTCAACCTCGGGCACCAGACAATTCAGCAGCCTGGCCGCTTCGCCCGGGTGGGGGGTCAGGATATGATTATCCGCCGGTACGGCAACACGACCGGACAACAGGTTCAGGGCATCGGCATCCAGCACCCGTGCTTTGCCACTGGCAATCACCTGCTCCAGCATTTGCTGCCCCCAGGCACCTCTCCCGATCCCCGGACCACAGACAACAACCGAGGCGGCATCCAGCAGTGGCGGCAATTCCGAGCCATGAATCAGGCCGTGAACCATGACCGACGGACACCGGGCAAGGGCCGCCGTCACATGCTCAGGCCGGGTCGCTAACGAGACCAGCCCCGCCCCGGAGCGAGCAGCCGCTTCAGCTGCCAGAAGACCAGCGCCGCCAAACCCGCGATCACCCGCAACCACCAGCACGTGCCCGAAGCGCCCTTTGTGGGCATTGGCAGGCCGGGGCGCCAGCCAGGACATGACCGACCTCCAGTCACGGCGGCGGGCTACCGGCTCTTGACCACTGCCGACGACACCATCTTCGGTATCGAGGGATTCGAAAACCACCTCACCGCAGACGGCAGCGCCCTGGCCGGTAAAGAGGCCGGCTTTCAACCCTATAAAGGTGACCGTCATGGCCGCATTGACCACATCCCCTTCCGCGGCGCCGGTGGTGGCGTTCAGCCCGGAGGGCAGATCCACCGCCAGAACCGGAGCCGGCGCACTGTTACACCGCCCTATCAGGGCCGCAAACGGTTCTCGAGGCGCACCGGAGACACCGGTACCCAGCATGGCATCCACAATCAGGCCGGCACTGGCAAACAGTGCATCCAGTTCCGACTCGCTGATAGCGTCGAGTTGGAGAACATCCACACCATCAGTCAGTGCTTTTTTCCAGGCCTTACGGGCATCACCGGACAGTTTTTCGTGGGGCGCAACGGCGACACAGTTGACCTCCAGACCATGCCGCTTTGCGCTCGCCGCGACCAGGTAACCGTCACCACCGTTATTTCCGGCCCCGCACAGAACCAGCACCGAGCCACAGTTACGCCAGTGCCTGACCAGGCAGCGGAATGCGGCGTGGGCAGCGGACTGCATAAGCTCAAAACCATCAACACCTTGCTGATCAATCACATAGTGATCAATCTGCCTAACCGCATCGGCGGAAAACAGTGCGTCTGGTAAACTGTGCCCAGCGGACGGCGGCATGTACCTTTGCTCCCGTTACAGAAACCGGTTTAAGAAAATTGGCCAGATACCTGTAAAGCATAGCAAAACAGCGGAAAAGGTCATAACTTAATCAGATTAATTATCCGTACCCGGTTTCCCGAACGAACTCCAGCACCGGCATTGACTATGAGCGCCACATCATTGAGCACCACAACACTCCCGGAACTCGCTGATATGCCAGCGCTTATTCGCGAGTGGGCGACCGAGCTCGGGTTTGCCGATGTCGGTATCACCACGCCGGACACCGGCGAGCACGCCAACCATTTGCAGGATTGGCTGGCGGCGGGTTACCAGGGCGAAATGGACTATATGGCTCACCATGGGGACAAGCGCTACACGCCAACTTCCCTGGTGCCGGGCACGCTGCGGATCATTTCCGTAAGAATGGATTACCTGCCGTCACCGGATAGCCCGAAAGAAGCGCTTACTAACCGCGAGGGCGCCTATGTTACTCGCTACGCACTGGGGCGCGATTACCACAAACTGATCCGCAAGCGTCTCGCGCAGCTGGCAGCCAGGATTGATGAAGCCGTCAGCGGATACGACTATCGGGCGTTCGTGGACAGCGCGCCGGTGCTTGAGCGCGCTCTGGCACAGAGGGCGGGCCTGGGCTGGATTGGCAAGAACAATATGCTGATCCACCCCAAGGCCGGCTCATTCTTTTTCCTTGGGGAAATCTTCACCAGCGCCCCGCTGCCCCTTGATGCGCCCTTCGAGACAGACCATTGCGGCAGCTGTTCAGCCTGCCTGGACCTCTGCCCGACGGACGCCTTTGTTGGCCCGCACAAGCTCGATGCCCGACGTTGTATCAGCTATCTGACCATTGAGCTCAAGGGGAGCATTCCTGAGGAGCTGAGACCGCTGATGGGCAACCGGGTTTTCGGTTGCGATGACTGCCAGCTGGTGTGCCCATGGCAGAAGTTCAGCAAACCGGCACAAGAAAAGGATTTTCAGCCCAGGCACGGGCTAGACAACAGCTCCCTGGCGGAATTGTTTCTCTGGACGGAGGAGCAGTTCCTGAAACGCACCGAGGGCTCCGCGATTCGGCGAACCGGTTTTGAGGGCTGGCTGCGTAACCTGGCGGTCGGGCTGGGCAATGCGCCGTCAACCATTCCGGTGATCGAAGCCCTTAAACAGCGGGCGGACCACCCGTCAGAGATGGTCCGCGAGCATGTCCAGTGGGCACTGAAACGCCACGGTTTATAGTTTGAAGAAGTGTTCCCGGTAGTGTCGCAGTTCGTTGATGGAGTCACGGATGTCGTCCAGGGCAAGGTGACTGCCTTTCTTTTTGACGCCGGCCAGGACATCCGGGCGCCAGCGCCGGGCAAGCTCTTTTACCGTGGATACGTCGAGGTTCCGGTAGTGGAAGAAATCTTCCAGTTCGGGCATGTATTTGACCAGGAACCGGCGATCCTGGCCAATACTGTTGCCGCACAGGGGTGACTGACCCTTTTCGACGTGTTTTTTAAGAAATTCGATGGTCTGCTGTTCGGCTTCAGACTCGGAGATATCGCTTTCCTGAACGCGCTTGGTGAGGCCGCTTTCACCATGGGTTCGGGTGCACCATTCGTCCATGGAGTCCAGAAAGGATTGTGGCTGATGGACGGCGATAACCGGTCCTTCCGCGACTATATTGAGCTCTGAATCGGTGACAATTGTGGCCATTTCGATGATCCGTTCTTTTTCGGGATCCAGGCCTGTCATTTCCAGATCGATCCATACTAGGCGATTGGTTTCTGCCATTTTGTTACTAGCCTTCTAGATTTGAGTTCGCGGACGCGGGGTTGTTGATCCGGGAAACGCTACGAGCACATCCATGTGCGCTTGGCGTCGGCCATCCATGGCCGACGACATTCCCGGATTAACAACCCCACCCCCGCAGCAAGTTAGGAGATATACAAGAAAAACGTCATTGCCGGTCAATGTTATTGAGATTGCACCGGTCTGATTTGTCTTTGTATTGTGGACGATTAACGTATCATGTAACACCTCACGCACACCTAAACTGGCATCAGCTATCTACATGGCAAAACGGCGACTGAACAAACAGCAGCAATTCCGCATCAAGAAAGTTCAGGAAGAGCGGGCGGCCCGGGCGGCGCGCAAGGAGAAGAAGGTTCAGGAGCAGGCTGATGCCGGGGAGCTTGGTCCGGAGCAGGAAGGGTTAGTCATTGCTCACTACGGGCAGC
>JAWWAT010000016.1:0-19306 GCA_033721635.1 Marinobacter sp.
CAAGGCTGTTGTGATGATCGGTTTGGTCATTGAATCTCTCCCGGGTTTCTTGGCTTTGGAATAAGTATATAACAAAATAATAATTCCAAATTGAGCCAGGGCAGATTCCGGTAGAGCCGATTAATGATTACCACGCCAGCCAGATAACGTGCCGGGCACCCTTGCCGGGTCGCAAAGCCCGGACGGTTACGGGTTCGACTGAAAATCCTGCCCGTCGTAGCCTCTCGGTGAAGGAATGCTCCTGGCCGGCTGACCAGTAGGCGAGGATCCCGTCAGGTCGCAGGGCTTTCTGGGCGGCCGCAATGCCCTCCGGCGAGTAGATCCAGTTGTTTTCTTTGCGGGTGAGGCCTTCCGGGCCGTTGTCGACATCCAGAAGGATGGCGTCCCATTCGTTGTCGCTGTTTCTCAGTAATTCTGCCACATCGCCAATGTGAACCCGGGCTCTCGGGTCGTTCAGCGGGTTGCCCGCCGCAGAGCCCAGTGGCCCGCGATTCCAGGCTTCTACTTCGGGAACCAGCTCGGCTACCGTCACCTGCGCATCGGCGCCCAGAGCGGCCAGAGCTGCTGCCAGCGTGAACCCCATGCCCAGGCCGCCGATAAGAACTCGGGGGGCAGGCTGATCGGCAATTCGTTCGCATGCGAGGGTGGCAAGAGCATCTTCCGACCCGTGGATCCGGCTGTTCATCAATTCTCCGGTGGTGCCGGCGATTTTGATGGAAAATTCATCATTGCGCTGCAACAGCCGCAACTGGGTTCCTTTGCCGGGAATGGTTGCGGTTCCGATTTCGGTAAAGCGGGCCATTGAGGGGTCCAGATGTCAGTGGAAAGGGGCAGTTTAGCCTGCTTGAATCCCGGTGAATATCAGAGGTCCAGATGAAGGGCGAAAGAGGTGGTGGCCCCGGCAGCACTCGAACCTTTATGTGCATTAGTAACTTGCCAGGCGACCGACTGAGTGACTGATCATATCCGCGCATCAACAAAATCCGACCAAACTGCACAGCATAGGACTTCCATCACTATGTAATGCTGAAAGGGCAGCGTATCAAATGCATCAGGTTCATCGTGATGGAAGCCTGAGGAGACTCCGAGAAAATGTGCGACATACAAATGACTATGGAGTCGACCAGAGTTTGGCGAAGCAACGTGAGTTTTGGGTTTCACGCCCTCAGGCGTCTCAGGCTGTTTTGGTATCTTGATGGCCGCAAAAAAAGAGGCGGTCAAGCTTGAGCCTGACCGCCTCTGAGGGTACCAGTTTCACTAATGTAATAGTGATTGGTTACTTGTTGCTGGTGGCTGTTACCCGGAAAATCTCACCGTCGTCTACAGCAACGTAAAGTGAATTATCAGGCGCCAGTACCAGGCCACGGAACCGCTTCTCCATTCCCAGAGGCATGCGGGTTATGGCGTCGATGCCGAGACCGCTAGGCCTGATACTGATCATATCGATGCGCTGACCGACAGGCGTGCCGCCAAAGCCAATGCCCAGGACGCCGGTGGCCAGACGGCCCTCGTATATACCCCAGTTATCACCCTTCAAAAACGCAGCCGATGAGGTACCCTGGGAAAAACCGTTGTTGTTCCAGGTTGGGGGCATCAGATCGTCAAATCGAGTGTCACTCATGGGCATGTACGCAGCACGAATTGCAGGGTCCATTCCCTCCTTTTGCTCTGGCATGTAGCCACAGTACTCGTCAGGACATTCACCGCGACCAGCGACCTTCTGCCGCGGGTCCCAGCCCCCATTTCCGCCGTTCACGAGCGCCGTGATTTCGTCGTTGTGCCACGGACCATGCTCGGCGACGAACGCCTTGCCGTCGCTTGGGCGAAAGTCGATGCCTTGCACGTTACGATGACCGTAGGTGTAGATTCGCTTATCGAAGCCTTCTGGCGGGTTGTTTTCCGGATGTGCATTACCGTCAGTGTCGACGCGCAGTACCTTACCGCACAGCAGTGTTGGAGACTGTGGACAAACACCTCTGTGGCGATCGCCGCCCGCTATCCACAGGTACCCACCAGGGCCTACACGCAGGCGACCGCCATTGTGCGCACCCGGGCCGCCGAAGGGCTGGTCTGATTCGAATGGCTTGTACTGAATGTCTTTGACAATATCGGTTCTATCAACAACTTTCTTGAGGTCTTCGCTCAAGGTCAAACGCATCACGATATTGCCATCACAACGTTCAAAGTTGGTCTTACAACCACTCCCATGATATTTGTTTGACGTCGACGCAACATAAAGTCGTCGGTTCTGGTCAAAATGTCGATCCGCGGCTACCCCCATCATGCCTGCCTGACCTTCACAGAATAGGTCAGCGCCGGTGCCGGCGTAGCCCGATGAGTCTTTCATGCCGTAGATCTTGGTAACTTGTCCATCCGGCGAGCGCACGGATAAGCCCTTACACTTTTCCGTAAAAAACATCGTGCCATCAGAGCGAACATTCATATCCCAGGGTGATTCCAAACCTTCCAGGACAGGTGTCACCTCTATTGTCGGTACGTCCATGCCGGCACCATAGGCAACTGAACCGCCCAGAAGGAGGGCAGACACTGCCGAGGTAACAAGCGACTTCTTGATTAAATGTTTCACAGTAAGACTCCTTATTGTTTATATTTTGCGTCTTTCAGGTAAACAGAGAGGTTTTCGATCTCTTCGTCGGTGAGGGGCTTGGCCATCATGATCATCAGAGATGAATTCGGTCCAAACTTTTGGCCCTTTCGATAGGCCTTCAGCTTTTCCCGGGTGTACTCGATGGGATTACCCGAGACTTTCGGGTAACTTGCGGCTCCTTTCCCGGCTGGCCCATGGCATGCGTGGCATGACTGATGAAAACGCTCTTCACCAGCTGCTGCATCACCAGCCATTTCCTCACTCGCAATTGCCGAATTAGACAAACCAAGAATCAATGCCAGGGTCACTGGGCCGGCGTACTTTGACAAGTTGACTCTCCTATATCGTTATTGTTTTTCTTTCGCCCCAAAAAATTGGTCTCAGAACCAGTTTTTTTGGAGCATAAATTATAATCGACCACCCGCTTCAACCCGTCAACGATGATCGCTGAGACGTTGGTATATTTTTTTTAGGCTAAATGTGTACCAAAGTATAATGGGGAATAGACGTCCGCTAGTGCTAGACAGACGACATGAAGCCTGCGCGCTGTCAGACGGCTGTCGAGCGCATCGCAGGATTCATAGGGTTTGGACCACCCAGGATGTGATTGGAAAGCTCTTTCTCGAGCAAAGGCTGCCAGTTCTTCCCGCTGGCTGACTCCGAATCGCTTTTGGAGATTATCGAGAAACTTGAGTAGTGGTACCCCCGGCAGGACTCGAACCTGCTACCTTCCCCTTAGGAGGGGGACGCTCTATCCAGATGAGCTACGGGGGCATTATCGCGAGAAGGGCGGTATGATAGCGGGCTCAGCCCTGAGGCTCAAGGTGCGGCCCGGTTTCGGTGATTGTCACGGAGTGTGTTTTGCCAGACCCTTTCTCGTTAAGCGTGATTGTTCCTGTGTGGATGGAAGCGGCGGGCGTTACCAGTACCCTGCGCGCCCTGCAACCGATTCGTGCCCGGGGGCATGAGGTGATTGTTGTTGATGGCGGCAGCGACGATCGAACCGTTGAGCTGGCCCGGCCTCTTTGCGACAGGGTTGTTGTTGCCGAGAAAGGCCGGGCGCTTCAGATGAACGCCGGTGCGGCGGCGGCAAAAGGCGATCTTCTGCTGTTCCTGCACGCAGATACGCGCCTGCCGGAAAATACTCTCGAGCACCTGGAAAGTTTTGTCCGTTCGCACCGCGCCTGGGGGCGGTTCGATGTTCAGCTGAGCGGTGAGCGGCGGCTATTCCGGATCATTGCCTGGTTTATGAACCAGCGCTCCCGTCTGACCGGTATCTGTACCGGCGACCAGGCCATGTTCGTGCGGCGCGACGCCTTCGAGGCACTGGGTGGTTTCCACCCGATGCCGCTTATGGAAGACGTGGAGTTTTCACGGCGCCTTTGCCTGGTGTCCCGTCCTTTCTGTATAAAAGAGCCCGTTGTTACCGACAGCCGCCGTTGGCAGAAACACGGTGCCTGGCGAACCATTTTTCTGATGTGGCAGCTGCGCTGGCGGTACTGGCGTGGTGAATCGCCGGAGTCTTTGGCCCAAATTTACCGATCGGACGTGCGCAATGCCTCAAAGTGATTATCCTTCGGCGGTTTTTCTCCAGTTTGCCAAATGGCCCGAAGCCGGACGGGTTAAAACCCGCTTGATGCCGGAGCTGGGTGCGGTTGGGGCGCTTGAAGCTCACGTTAGGCTCACGCTGGCCGTGCTGGATAACCTGTGTGCGACGGGCTACCCGGTGGAATTCTGGTGGGATCGACCAGTGGATGATCGGCCCGGCGAGGAGGCGGCCTCTATCACTGAAGAGCTTGATGCCGCCGGTCTGGTACAAGATGTCCAGGAGGGCAGCACGCTGGGGCAGCGGATGTATCGTGCGCTGAGCGATTCCCTCCGGGATTATGACCGGGCATTGGTGGTGGGCAGTGATTGTCCCTCGGTCGATCCGGATTATGCCCGCAAAGCTGTCGCGTGCCTGACAGACTATGACGTCGTGCTCGGCCCCTCTGACGATGGAGGTTATGTTCTGATCGGTGCCTCAAGAGTGGCTGATGGGATGCTGGATAACATTGCCTGGGGCACGCCAGAGGTTCTGACTCAAACCTGTGATCGCCTGAAAGAATCGGGGCTCAGCTATTGCCTGCTTGAGCCCCGCTGGGATGTAGACGAGCCCGAGGATTGGGCTCGCTTTCTGCGGACCTGCTAAGGCTCTCAGCTGGCAGGCACCGGCGGCAGCTCATTGAGCCTTCCCAAAGCCCGCGTTGCCTCCAGACCGTCGCCGCCGGTAACAACCTGCAGGCTCTGCTCGCGCTCGAGAACCGACTTTCGGAACGTCTCAAGCAGTACTTCTTTACTTACGTCTTTGATCGCGCCGGCCAGTTGTTCCCGCGAATCGAAACTTTCCACGCCCCGATCAATCTCGCGCCAATAGCGACTGGAAATCTCGCCGAGTTGCCGGTCTCGCTCAAGCAGTTTGGCGATGACCGCCTGTTTTTCGCGTTCCAGGCGCTCCGGTGTCAATGCTGACAAGGTTTCCTCAAAGCCTTTGGAGAACTCCTGAACGGCCTGATCAATCTCTGCTCGGGTGGAAGAAGGCGACTGGACAACAAAGCCGAGGGCCGGTGTCTCCAGCATTTCGAACGGCGTCGCATAAACGATATAGCCCAATTGACGGTTGGTTCGAAGCTCTTCGAAGAAGGGACTGCTGATGATTTGGGCCAGCAGACGGAAACGGGCCCGCTCTTCAAAGCTGGTGTTATCGCCCTGCATGTAGAGCGTGTAGCCGGTGTCAGGGTGGTCTACGTCAATAGAAACCGTGGTTTCATTGTCTGGCAGTTGCCTCACCTGGCTGCGTTCGACCCGGGCCAGCTGGCTGTTGCCCAGTACGATAGCGTCGATCTGTCGTGCCAGGTTAAGAGCGGAGGCTTCGGTGAGATTTCCATGGGCCAGCATAACCGGGTCAACTTGTGCGAGCAGGGCTTCAGAGAAGGATTGCAGTTCGTCGAAGGTAACTTCCCTGGCGGCCTTCAGCTTGTCATCGGTAGGCCAGGCGCCTTCGATCAGGGATGTCTGGACGAACTCCGAAGTCTGTTCCACGGGGCGGTCCTTGGCTTTGTTCTGTAGGCCGTCAATCAGCTGTTGGCGGGCAATCTCAAAACGTTGTTCGGTCAGCTCCGGTGCGGCTACCTGCAGCAGTATCCGGTTCATTAGGGTATGAAGTTTGTCGTTATAGCCGCCAACGCGAACCGTGACACCTCGCAGATGGGGATAAACGCTGTAATCCAGGCCCGCAAGGCTTGCGGAGTAAGCCCAGGCATTCAGGTTGGCATTGATCGAATCGACCAGGAGCCGGGTGAGCACGTAGCTGCGTGCCGAAGCACGGGCTGCTGGCGTTCGCAGGCCCACAAAGACGTTGGCTTTCGGCGTATCAAAACGCGTGTCCCGGGCAAACCAGACATCCATTCCTTCAAGTGCGCCAAGCCTCGTCGGCTGGTCCATGGTTTCTCCCGGAACCATCGCCAGATCTTCCGGCACGAACGGGTTCTCCGGCGGCAAGCGCAACTGGGCTGCCAGCTCTGGCAGGCTCTGAGCCCTGAGCGCCTCAGGATCGAGAGATTCCCGGCTCCAGGCAGCGTCGTACCAGTCGGTGCGATTCGGATTGTCCAGTTCTGGATCAGGTGCCAGAACGAAGGCAAGAAGGTTTTCCGGCGTCAGTCTGTCGAGAATGTCGCGATACTGCTCTGGTGCAAAGCGCTCGACCAGCCAGGGCGCCCGCAGTACGTCCTCCGGGGGATAGTCCTGAAGGTACCGAGAGAGGCGCATCGCCTCGTGCATCGGGTTGCCCTGCTCGCGGAATCGGAAATCAATGCGCGCCAGATTCTGCATTTCGAGGAAGCGCTGTTCACTGATCCCTTTCTGCCGAACCTTTTCAATATAATCAAACACCAGCGGCAGAATGTCCTCGTGGCGTGACAGGCCTTCAGGAGTCAGGGAAATACTGATCTCCAGGGTGGCGTTTTCGCCGGTATCCATGCCAAGGCCTGCTGACAGGCTCTCCGCCAGGCCGGCCTGTTTCAAGACATCGAACAGACTGCCCGGGCCTTCGTGGCCGAGCAGGTTGGCAACATAGCTGGCGGGCTTGGTGCGGTAGTTGTCTTCCTGGGAAGCAATGGGGAAGGTCAGCGACAGGCTTCGAACGTCCTTGAGTGCTTCCGCCGTCACCTTGGCTGGAAGATCGTCCGCCCGGTAAAGGCTCGCCACATGACGTTTGGTCGCAAGATTGCGGTTTTCGATGGCATCAAAGCGGCCACGCACCATGGACTCCAGTTCGTCCAGGGATTGCGGCCCGTAAACCGCCAGGCTCATGATGTTTGCGGAGTAGTGCTGCTTCCAGAACTCGATCAGATCTGGCCTGAGGGGATTCTCTTCTGTGTTTTCGAGGGTGCTGAGGTTGCCCACCGCAAACTGACTGAAAGCATGGTCCGGATTGCTGACGGCTTTTTTAACGGAATAGAATCGGCGCCCATCTTCTTTCTGTTTGGCGCTGAATTCCGAGTGCACGGCGTTGCGCTCACGGTCCACCAGTTCGGGGGTAAACAGGGGTGCGGAGAACTGTTGTGCGAACCGGTCCAGGGCCGGTTCCAGAAATTCGGCCTGAACATCGAAGAAGTAATTCGTGTCCTGGAATGCGGTGAAGGCATTGTGCTGGCCGCCATGGCTCTTGATGAACTGCTGATATTCGCCTGGATCGGGATATTTCTCGGTACCGAGGAATAGCATGTGTTCCAGGAAGTGGGAGAGTCCTTCCCGATCCGCCGGATCATCCCCGCTACCGACGGCAACGTTCATAGAAGCAGCCGCTTTGTCGGCATCCTGATCAGAAACCAGAATCACCTTCAGGGCATTATCCAGTTCGATGAACCGGTATTGGTTATCGTCATTGGGGCTCTTCTCCGGAATCTGGGCTGCAAGAGCAAGGGTGCTGAACAGCACAAGTGTCAGCAGGGAAAACAGGCGTGATATCGGGTTCTGCATTGAGTTCTTCCTGACGGTGCGTGTGTTCATGGATTCTCTGTGATTCGGAGAAGAGTTTCGCGTATCAGTGCATCAACGCGTTGCGTGTACTCTCTGGTTGTTGATCGAGTGTTTTACGAGCGAGATCCGCGGCTTTCTCACTGTCAAGCTGGCCTGAGGCAATACGCTCCAGAACCGTGGCCATGATGGCATTGGACTGTCGGTAATCGGCAAACTCGGCCTGGAAGGCCTGATCAATGGCCTCGTAGACCGCCTGGATTTTTTCCTCGCGGGAACCTGCGTTTTCGCCGGTATCGTTTATGGCCCTAAGGCAGGCTCGGGCGATGGAAATGTATCGTTCTGCGTTGGGATTGTCTTTCTGCATGATTGGTAGTTCCGAAGATCGGTTTTCCTGTGAAAAGAAGAGATGCCAGAAGGCGCAATAAGTTCCCGATTATGTCATTGCTGGCGGGTGCTTTCATTGCTTTGCGGTAATCCGGAAATTGCGCATGCATGGGGCAATTCCTGTGCTAGTCTCAAAAACATTGTGTCGGCGAACCGGACAGGCCCTTTCAGCGTGCGGCAACGGAATTTTAGAGTATTAGCTCTATATAAAACAAAGGCTTACAGAGTAAAAACTCTAAAAAAGTTCGATACATGAAGGTTGCAATTAAGTACAATGCCGGCGTTTCCGGAAAACTCTAAGACTTTAGTCGTATGGGTGCCGGCATGGATAGACAACAACAGAGCAACAGGCAGGGTGGAAGATTGATGAATTATTTCCTTACCGGTGGCACCGGATTTATTGGCCGTTTTCTTGTGGAGAAGCTCCTGGCACGTGGCGGTACTGTCCACGTACTGGTGCGCGAACAATCCCAGGACAAGTTGGACAAGTTGCGGGAGCGCTGGGGCGCGGATGAAACCCAGGTGAAGGCTGTCATAGGCGATCTGACCAGCAAGAATCTGGGCATCGACGCGAAGACAATGAAAGCCCTGAAAGGGAAAATAGACCATTTCTTTCACCTCGCCGCCGTCTACGACATGGGGGCAGACGAAGAGGCTCAGCAGGCTACCAACATCGAAGGCACTCGGGCTGCGGTGAATGCTGCCGAGGCAATGGGCGCCAAGCACTTCCATCACGTCTCTTCCATCGCGGCTGCCGGTCTGTTCAAGGGAATCTTCCGCGAAGACATGTTCGAGGAAGCCGAGAAGCTGGACCATCCGTACCTGCGGACCAAGCACGAATCCGAAAAGGTGGTCCGGGAGGAATGCAAGGTACCTTTCCGTATTTACCGCCCGGGCATGGTGATTGGTCATTCCTCTACCGGCGAAATGGACAAGGTGGATGGCCCCTACTACTTCTTCAAGATGATTCAAAAAATTCGCCATGCGCTACCCCAGTGGGTGCCGACCATTGGTGTCGAAGGCGGGCGTCTGAACATTGTGCCTGTGGATTTCGTGGTTAACGCCATGGACCATATTGCCCACCTTGATGGTGAAGACGGTAAGTGCTTCCACCTGGTGGATAGTGATCCGTACAAGGTTGGCGAAATTCTCAATATCTTCAGTGAGGCGGGGCACGCACCCAAGATGGGGATGCGGATTGATTCCAGGATGTTCGGCTTTATTCCGCCGTTTATCCGCCAGAGTCTGAAGAATCTTCCGCCAGTGAAACGCCTGACATCGGCAATCCTGGACGACATGGGCATTCCGCCGTCCGTGATGTCGTTCATCAATTACCCGACCCGGTTCGACGCCCGTGAAACCGAGCGCGTTCTGAAAGATACCGGAATTGAAGTGCCCCGTCTGCCGGACTACGCGCCGGTGATCTGGGATTACTGGGAGCGCAATCTGGACCCTGATCTGTTCAAGGACCGGACGCTCAAAGGCACGGTTGAAGGTCGTGTGTGTGTGGTGACCGGTGCAACGTCCGGTATCGGCCTGGCCACGGCACAGAAACTGGCAGACGCCGGCGCCATCCTGGTGATCGGTGCTCGTAAACTGGAGCGCCTGAAGGAAGTGACCGCGGAGCTGGAGTCACGTGGAGCGAGCGTGCACGCTTATCCGTGCGATTTCTCGGATATGGAAGCGTGCGATGAATTCGTGAAAACCGTTCTGGATAACCACGGCCACGTGGATGTCCTGGTCAACAACGCCGGGCGTTCCATCCGCCGTTCCCTGGATCTGTCCTTCGACCGCTTCCACGATTTCGAGCGCACCATGCAGCTGAACTACTTTGGTTCCGTACGGCTGATCATGGGCTTTGCGCCCAAGATGCTCGAGAATCGTCGTGGTCACGTGGTTAACATCTCGTCCATTGGTGTGTTGACCAATGCGCCCCGATTCTCAGCCTATGTGGCGTCCAAGTCCGCCCTGGATGCCTTCAGCCGCTGTGCTGCTTCGGAATGGTCGGACCGCAATGTTACTTTCACCACCATTAACATGCCGCTGGTGAAAACACCGATGATTGCGCCAACCAAAATCTACGATTCTGTCCCGACGCTAACGCCAGACGAGGCTGCGACCATGGTTGCTGATGCCATCGTATACCGGCCGAAGCGAATCGCTACCCGCCTGGGTATCTTTGCCCAGGTGCTTCATGCCCTGGCACCCAAGATGGCCGAGATCGTGATGAACACCGGTTACCGGATGTTCCCGGATTCGCCAGCCGCCGCAGGCAGCCGGTCCGGCGAGAAGCCGAAGGTATCCAGCGAGCAGGTGGCCTTCGCCGCCATCATGCGGGGCATCTACTGGTAACAGGCTAGTCCCTCAATCGAGTGGGAGGGGGAGTCACTTCCCCTTCCTCTCACAACACCAGCCACAGGTGGCTGACTCCCATAACTCTCACCAACTGGTCCATGTCAAGAGCCATCAGCGATGCAGCGGTGGTGTAGCTTCCTTTCGGGAAAAACCGTTCTGTAGCGTTGTTTGCGCAACTCCAATTTTATTGATTGGTGAAATGAGATTCTCCTCTTTTATGAAGTGTTCTGGGCTAAAGAAAACGAGCCGATAGCCGATGGTTAACATAAGAACAATATAAAAGAAGGGCTATTGATGACTCTGAAAAAACGTCTTTTGCTGACTTTGCTGCTGGTTGGCCTGCTTCCCGTCATTGCCATCTCGTTTTTTAACGCCGAAATTGCCCGACAGAGCCTGACTGAACAGGCGTTGCAACAACTCTCTATTGCGGCTACCAATAAGCAGCATAGTGTCGAAGATTATCTCAGCACTATTGCCCGGCAGCTGAAAGCCATGGCCAATAATCGCGGGACCCGAACGGCGGCCCAGGGGTTTGGTTTGGCATTTCAGAATTATGAAAAACTGGTACAAGAGGAGCAATCGACCTTACGAGAAAACGTCGAGGCTTATTATCAGCAGAATTTTTTGCCACCCTTGCAGCAAAATGGTGGTGCTGAAGGACGTTCAGCGTCGGACTTCGTTGCATCCCTCAGCAAAAACAGCCTGGCTCTGCAGATGGGGTACATCGTGGACAACCCGAATCCTGTGGGGCAGAAAGACGAATTGGTATCGGCTGACGTCCATATCGCGCAATTCTATAACACGCTTCACAAACAGTGGCACACCTCGTTCAAGGAGTTTCAGGAGGCGTTCGGCTACTACGATATTTATCTCATTGATGCCGATACAGGCCATGTTATCTATTCCGTAGCCAAAGAGGTTGATTTTGCTACCTCCCTGAAAGACGGTCCCTACGCGGATTCTGGCCTGGCGGCAGCTTATCGTCAGGCGATGTCTGACGGACAGGATACTGCTCCGACTTTTGTTGATTTTACTCGGTATGTACCGTCCTACGGTGCGCCCGCCGGATTTGTGGCAACCCCCATATATTCCGAAAAAGATGAGCGGCTGGCCGTGCTGGCCTTCCAGTTCCCCATCGACAGCCTGAACAACATCATGATGGAACGAGATGGCATGGGCGAAACCGGGGATGCCTATCTGGTGGGGCCGGATAACCTGATGCGGTCAGACTCCTACCTGGATCCGGAAAATCGCAGCGTTGTCGCTTCCTTTGCCGACCCGGAGAATGGACGCATTGGTTCGACATCGGTGGATGAAGCTCTGGCTGGGAATTCCGGTGAAGGCGTGGTTACGTCCTACCGTGGCGAGCCAGTATTTTCGGCCCACAGGCCAGTTACCGTAGGCGGGCTGAACTGGGCGCTGGTGGCGGAGATCAGCGAAGACGAGGCCTTGGCGCCGGTGCGTGAAATGTGGACTCTGGCGGCGATAGCCATTGCTATTGTGCTCTTGGCCGTGGTGACCGTGGCAGTCTGGACCGCAGTGCGGATCATGAAACCCCTCGGCAAAGACCCGTCCGAATTGCAGGCACTGGCAGAACAGGTTGCTGCGGGTAACCTGGTCATCGATTCGTCCGATAGTGACAGAGCCACGGGCGTATACGGCTCCATGCTCAAGATGGTGTCGGATCTGAAAGAAGTGATCTTCAAGGTTGAAGAAGCGTCCCAGCGCCAGGCCAGTGCCTCTGAACAATTGTCCGCCACTATCTCGCAGACACTGGACAGTGTGAATCAACAGGCAGAGCAGACTGACCAGGTGGCGTCAGCCATCGAAGAAATGTCCTCCGCCATCAATGAGGTTTCCCAGAACACCTCGGAATCCGCAGCCTCTGCCCGGCGCACCGATGAGGCGGTCAGCCGCAGCGCCACCGAGGTGGAGTCCTCCGCTGCTGACACTCATGCTATGGCCAGGGAACTGGAGGAAGCAGAGGCCGGCATAGCGGACCTGCGAAAGAATATGGAATCCATCACCAGAGTTCTGGATTCGATAAAGTCCATCGCCGACCAGACTAACTTGCTGGCGCTGAATGCCGCTATTGAAGCGGCCCGGGCCGGTGAGCAGGGCCGGGGCTTCGCGGTGGTTGCGGATGAGGTGCGCAGCCTGGCTCAGAATAGCCAGGAGGCGACCGAGGAGATAAGTAGTTCCATCGAAACTCTGGTCAATTCCTCGGAGCGTGCTTCAAAAGTGATTACCCGCTGCAGCACCCAGGCCAGCGGTATTTCCGAGCGGGCAGGAGCCGTTGTATCGCAGCTTCGTGAGGCAGTGCATGAGGTCACCCGGATGTCCGGTACGGCCGAGCAGATTGCTACGGCATCCGAAGAGCAATCTGCCACGGCCGGAGAGGTAACGCGCAACGTATCTGCAATTGCTGAAAAGTCCTTTGAGACCAAACAGGCCATGGCCCAGATATCCGAAGCCAGTGGTGACTTGGCAGAGTTGTCTCATCAGCTCAAAGATTCGCTGTCCCGGTTTAAAGTCAGCTGAGTACCAGCCGGCGTGGCGCACAACTAAAAAAACCCGCTACGGCGGGTTTTTTATGGCAGCTACTCGGTGTCTTCGGGGATCACCGGAGGCGGATACCCGCCCAGTTCCTTCCACCGATTGACGATGCCGCAGAACAGGTCCGCCGTTTTTTCTGCATCATAGGCTGCCGAGTGTGCTTCCTTGTTGCTGAACGGAATGCCCGCGAGCTTGCAGGCCTGGGCCAGAACGGTATGGCCGTATGCCAGGCCGGCCAGAGTGGCGGTATCGAAGGTGGAAAAAGGATGAAACGGGTTGCGCCGGATATCTGCTCTCAGGGCGGCTGCGAAGATGAAATTGTGGTCAAAGGTGGCGTTATGGCCTACCAGAACGGCCCGCTTGCAGTCGTGGTTTTTCACTGCCTTGCGAATCGGGCTGAAGATTTCGCTGAGTCCTTCCCGCTCCGGTACGGCCTCCCGCTCGGGGTTCCAAGGATCGATACCGGTGAAATCCAGGGCGGATTGCTCCAGATTGGCACCTTCGAAAGGATCAATCTGCTGTACGTGGGTCTCCGCGCGCCGCACCCAGCCGTCTTCGTCCATGGTCAGTATCACCGCTGCCACTTCCAACAGGGCATCCCGTTCGGGATTGAATCCAGCGGTTTCCACGTCGACGACGACGGGCAGAAAACCGCGGAAGCGGCGGGACATGGGGTGCGGTGGTTTGTTTTCGTCAGTCACTCAAGCTCCGGTCGTGGCCGTGTGTGAGAAGGAATAAGTCAGGTTTACGCCAGCTTCCATTGAACGGTTTCACCGGCCTTCAGGGGCACAATGGTTCCGCCGGCCAGAGGTAGCTCCGCAGGCATGGTCCAGGGTTCGCGAACCAGGGTGATGGTATCGGTGTTTCGCGGCAGGCCGTAGAAATCAGCGCCGTTGAAACTCGCGAAGGCTTCGAGTTTGTCCAGAATGCCAAGCTCTTCAAAAATCTCCGCATACAGGCCGATGGCACCATAAGCAGAGTAGCATCCGGCACATCCGCAGGCGGCTTCCTTGCGATCCTTCGAATGAGGAGCGGAATCCGTGCCCAGGAAAAAGCGTTTGTCGCCGCTGGCCACCGCGTCTCTGAGCGCCTGTTGATGGCGGTTACGCTTCAGGATCGGCAGGCAGTAGAGGTGAGGACGAATACCGCCCACCAGCATATGGTTGCGGTTGTACATCAAGTGCTGGGGCGTCAGCGTCGCGCCCAGGTTGTTGCCCTTGTGCTGTTGGACAAACTCCGCAGAATCGGCGGTGGTGATATGTTCCAGCACAACCCTGAGATCCGGAAAGGCCTCCAGGGTGGGGGCCAGTACCCGCTCGAGAAAAATCTTTTCGCGATCAAAGATATCGATGTCGGGATCGGTAACCTCGCCGTGAACCAGCAGCAGCATGCCACAATCGACCATGGCTTCGAGGACCGGGTAGATGTTCCGGATATCCTTGACCCCCGAGTCTGAATTGGTGGTGGCGCCGGCCGGATAGAGCTTGGCGGCCACAACACCGGCGGCTTTGGCCTCCCGGATGGTTTCCGGTGTCATGCTTTCGGTCAGATACAGGGTCATCAATGGCTCGAATGCGGTGCCATTGGCAGCCTGGAGAATCCGGTCCCGGTAGGCTGTGGCATCCGCGGCGGTTGTCACCGGTGGTACCAGGTTGGGCATGATGATGGCGCGACCGAAGCAGGCGGCCGTCGCCGGCACCACGTCCGTAAGAATGTTGCCGTCCCGAACGTGCAGGTGCCAGTCGTCGGGGCGGGTAAGAGTCAGCTTTTCTGTCATGGCAGTTGTCCGCGATACCTTTGGCCAGGCGTACTCTGGGGCATTGGTGGATAGCACCCCGAAAAATTTGGCGAATTATACCAGAAGGCGCAGGCGATTGTTTTCCGGTTGGTGGCTAAAGAAAGCGAGGCGCAGGCCGTTAAGCAATCAGACTCTGTTAATTCCCGGACACTGATGGCAAGCACTATGGGATACCGCCCTGGAAAACGTTTGAACAGACTACTGGCTGTCAGTCTTTCTGCCATGCTTTTGCCTGCAGCCGGACAGGCTGCCAGCTATGGCGCTGGAATCGAAAATAGCCAGTGGTATCTCGCCGAGTCGGTATTCGAGTGTCGTCTGGTGCACGAGGTTCCCGGCTACGGTCGGGCCGTGTTCAATCACCGTGCGGGTGAAAGTCTCAGCTTTTTCCTTGAGTCTGATTCGGCACTGATGCGACCAGGGCGGGGCAGCCTCGTGGTAGAGGCACCGGCCTGGCGTCCGGGTGTGGCGCCGAAGCCACTGGGCACGGTCAATGTGTCGGATGATCGCCGCCAGGTCTCTCTGGATACCCGACAGGCCTTTGTTGTTGCCCACGGCCTGCTGGATGGCATGCGCCCCACGGTGACCAGAGAATCCTGGTTTGATGGCCGTCCGGTGCGGGTGCAGGTGTCCAATATCAATTTTGCTGGTGAGTACCATCGTTACCAGCGCTGCACATCCAATCTATTGCCGGTGAATTTTGATCAGATCCAGCGTTCGCGCGTTCCGTTTGCCAGCGGCAGCACGCAGCTTTCAGACGCCGACAGGCAGTTGCTGGACAATATCGTGAGCTATGTGAATGCCGATTCCACGGTTGAGAGGATTTTCGTGGATGGCCACAGTGACAGTATCGGCAGTCGTATCGACAACCGGGCACTTTCCGAGGACCGGGCCAATGTTGTGGCTGACTACCTCAAGGCGCGCGGTATCGACGAAGACATGATTACTGTCAGGGCTCATGGTGACCAGTTCCCGGCATCCAACCGGCCGGCAGATAACCGTCGCACCAATATCCGTTTGCAGCGGGCTGGTGATCGCCCGGAGCTACAGCAGGCCAATGGCTATGGCGGCGAACCCAGGGGTTAGCCGACGTCAATAAACCGAGTTGAGCACTTCCAGGTGAGCATTTACGCTCTCCGCCAAAGCCCTCAGATGGTATCCACCTTCCAGCGTTGAAATGATCCGGTCATTGCTGTGCTCGCCGGCTACCCCCACGATCATCTCTGTCAGCCAGCGATAGTCCTCGGTATCCAGATTCAATTCCGCCATCGGGTCCAGTCTGTGGGCATCAAAACCCGCGGATATCAGGATCAGTTGCGGTTTGAAGTCATTCAGACGTTTCAGCCAACCTGCCTCCACCTGCTTCCGGTACTCTTCAGAAGAGCAGTTTGCCTCAATCGGAATATTCACGATGTTGTCGGCCTGCCGGTGAACGTGGGAATGCGGATAGAACGGATGTTGGAAGCTCGAACACATCAGGATTCGCTCGTCACCACCAACAATATCCACGGTGCCGTTACCCTGGTGTACGTCGAAATCGATGATCGCGACCCGCTCAAGATGGTGAAAGGTGAGGGCGCGCATGGCAGCAAGGGCGACGTTGTTGTAAAAGCAGAAACCCATGGATTTGGCGCGCTCGGCATGATGGCCAGGCGGCCGGGCACAAACAAAGGCGTTGGTTACCTGGCTGCTCATGACCATGTCCACGGCCTGCACATTGGCACCAGCCGCCAAACGGGCAGCCCGCAAGGTGTCTGGCATCATGGCCGTATCCGGGTCGGTAAACACGCGGCCTCGGGTCGGTTGCATCAGGTCCAGCTGGTGGAGGTACTTCTCCGGATGCACCATCAGAAGCTGATCACGGGTGATCTCTTCCGGCCGTACCCAGTCTAGCCTCTGGTCCAGGCCGGTATCAGCCAAATAACTGATGATGGCTGCCAGCCTTTCAGGGCTTTCCGGGTGCTCCGGCCCCATGTTGTGTTTCATGAAGTCATCGTGGGAAAAGAATGCCGTGGTCATACGTCTCGGACTGCCTTCGATATGCTTATATTTTCTTCCAGCTTATCAGGGAAAACTGCACGATGCCGTGTTTCTTTGGTCTTATAAAAGCGATAGCCATTTCACATCGGCGAATCAGGGCCTAAGATAAGAGTTGCACTCATAAGTAACCTGTTTTATTCGATTTATTTCCCCAACGGCCTGCCGGCCGCACATAAAGGAGAGTCAGCTTGAGCACCCGGTATCTGGAGAGCCTGTTCAATCCCGCGTCCATAGCGGTGATCGGCGCGTCGGAGCGGGCAGACAACCTGGGCGGTATGGTGCTGCGTAACCTGATGGGGGGTGGATATCCGGGCCAGTTGCTGGTGGTGAACCAGAACGACTACGACAACGTGCACGGGGTACCTTGTGTCAAGAAAGTCTCCAAAATGGAGTTCTCTCCGGACCTGGCAATCATCTGTACACCACCGGATACCGTGGCCAAGACAATCAAGCGGCTGGGGGAAGCCGGAGTACGCACCGCGATCGTTATGACCGGGGGCATGTCTCGCACCCACAGTAAAACCGGGCAGCCTCTGATGTATTCTGTGCGAGAAGCGGCTCGGGAAACCGGAATCCGGGTGCTTGGCCCAAATACCATCGGCCTGATGGTTCCGGCCCGCAGCCTGAACGCGACCTATGCCCACATGGGCGCCATTCCGGGGCGGGTCGCCTTCGTTGGTCAGTCCGGCACTATCGCCAGTTCGGTCATAGACTGGGCGTTTGCACGTGGCGTGGGGTTTTCCTATTTTCTGACCCTGGGCGACGGCATGGATATCGATCACGACGATCTTATCGACTACCTGGCTCAGGACACCCAGACCCGTGCCATTCTCCTGCACATTGAGAATATCCCCAATGCCCGTCGTTTCATGTCGGCTGTGCGGGTCGCCTCTCGTACCAAACCGGTGATTGCGGTGAAGTCTGGCCGGGTGCCGGAGTCGGAGTGGTTTCCCCATGACTTGCCCGATGGGCTGAAGCGCAGCGATCCGATCTACGATGCCATGCTCCAGCGGGCCGGTGTGCTCAGGGTGGACGGTCTTGGCCAGATGTTTGATGCGCTCGAGACGTTAACCCGAATGCGCCCCTTGCGCCGCGAGACTCTGGCGATCATGGCCAACGGGGTTGGTCCGGGCGTGTTGGCCGTGGACCGGCTGGCGGATCTCGGCGGAGAGCTGGCGGAGCTATCAAAGGCGAGTATTGAAGGCCTGGCCGAACTGCTCCCATCTTACTGGACGCGCAAGAACCCCATCGATCTGAACTACGATGCATCCCCGGAACTTTACGGCCAAGCCATCAAGATCCTCGCCAAAGATCCGGAAGTGGCCAATGTTCTGGTCATGTATGCACCCAGTTTGACCGAGGACAGCCTTCGGATCGCAGACGCGGTTGTTCAGGCATCCAAGGGCACCCGTTTGAACGTGTTTACCTGCTGGTTGGGCCAGAGTACGGTCATGGACGCCCGGGAAGAGTTCTATCGGGCCGGGTTGCCGTCGTTCTTCAATCCTGAAAAGGCCGTTATGGCATTCATGCAGCATGTTCGTCACCAGCGGGTTCAGAGGCTGCTCACGGAAACCCCCGAATCCTTTACCGACCACTTTGCTGACCGGAGCCACACCCGCCATGTGGTCAGCAGAGCACTGCGCTCGGGGCGGTATCACCTGTCGAATCGGGAAGCCCGGGATCTGGTGCGGGATTACGGCATCAGCACTATCGACACCATGTACTGCGACGACATGGAAGAGGTGCTGGAGGTGTTCGCGGTTGAGCGGCGCCCCATCGATATCACCATCATCCATGAACAGGCCTGCCATCCTTTCCTGAACCTGAGTCCTACCCAACGTCGCTACAAGGGCACGGTGCAGAAGCTTAACAGCGAAGCGGCAATCATGGACTCCTGCCGCTACCTGATGGAGGAATACAAGAGCCATTTTCCGGACAGCGGTTTTCTCGGGTTTGCAGTCCAGCGTTCCTACCAGCACGTGGGCGGGATTGAGTTCAGTGTTGGCATTACCCGGGACGCCTTGTTTGGTCCGCTGGTGGTGTGCGGTGCCGCAGGCGCGCAGATAAACGTGATGACTGATCGGCAGATCGCACTGCCGCCCCTGAATATGGTTCTGGCCCGTGAACTCCTGCGCCGAACCTATATGTACAAGCTGCTGAAAGAACACAGCCTCAGGCCGGAAGAGGATATCCGCGCCGTGTCCGAGACCCTGGTCACCCTCTCCCAGATCGTCATCGACATTCCGGAAATTCAGGGTCTGGAAATCTCGCCGCTGCTGTTCAACGAGCAGGGGGCCGTGGCCGTGAATATCGCCATCAATCTGGCCGACAAGCCGGGCCGGCCGATCATCCAGCCATACCCGCGGGAGCTGGAGGAATGGATTGTACTGCCGAAGTCCGGGCGGCGAGTCATCATCCGGCCGGTTCTGGCCGAAGATGAGCCTGCCCACCGGGCGTTCCATGAGTTGCAGTCACCGGAGTCCATTCGCTACCGATTCTTCCAGTACCGCAAGCATTTCTCCCGGGAAGACGTCGCCCAGATGGTGCAA
>JAWWAT010000017.1:0-19281 GCA_033721635.1 Marinobacter sp.
GCAGATGAAGTACGGCCGTGAAACCGTCGGTGCCGACGGCATGATGCCGGACCAGGCCCTGGCCGAAATCAGTCGTGTGGCCCACGAATACATTCGCGAACAGTACGACATACTCAACAATGTCCTGATTCCCGAGATGGAACAGGAGAACATCCATTTTGTCCGCCGTCGGGAATGGACGCCGGAGCAGGCGGAGTGGGTGCGGACCTATTTCGAAGAGGAGATTCTGCCGGTGGTCAGCCCCATCGGGCTGGATCCGTCGCACCCGTTTCCGCGCCTGGTCAACAAAAGCCTGAACTTTATTGTTGAGCTGGACGGCAAGGACGCCTTCGGTCGGGAAACCGGCATGGCGATCGTTCCGGCTCCTCGCTCTCTGCCCCGTCTGGTCCGGCTGCCTGATGATGTCTGCAACGGTGGCGACAATCTGGTGTTTCTGTCGTCCATGATCCACGCCCATGCCGATGAGCTCTTTCCCGGCATGGAGGTGAAGGGCTGCTATCAGTTCCGGCTGACCCGTAACGCGGATCTTGAGCTGGAGGATGATCTGGAAGACCTGGCCTCGGCCCTTCGTGGTGAGCTCCTCAGTCGCCGGTTTGGCGATGGCGTGCGCCTTGAGGTTGCCGACAACTGCCCGGAAGAGCTGGTTCATTTCCTGCTCAAGGAGTTCGGTCTGACTGAGCGGGATCTTTACCAGGTGCATGGCCCGGTCAACCTGACCCGGCTTATGGCGGTCGGCGGCCTGGTAGACCGGCAGGATCTGACCTATTCCGGCTTTTCGCCATCAATTCCCCGCCAGATCCGCAACAAGGAATCGATGTTCGACGCCATTCGCAAGCGTCCGATTCTGTTGCTGCATCCCTATGAGAACTTCAGTCCGGTAGTGGATCTGCTGCGACAGGCCGCCAAGGATCCCCAGGTTCTGGCCATTCGACAGACCCTCTACCGCACCGGCGCCGATTCGGAAATTGTTGAAGCCCTGGCGGACGCCGCGCGTCGTGGCAAGGAAGTTACCGCGGTCATCGAGCTGCGGGCCCGTTTCAGTGAGGCTGAGAACCTGGAGTTGGCCAGCCGGCTGCAGGAGGCAGGGGTGATCGTGGTGTACGGTGTAGTCGGTTACAAGACCCACGCCAAGATGATCCTGATTGTCCGTCGCGAAGAGGGGCGGTTGCGCCGCTATGTCCACCTGGGCACCGGCAACTATCACGCCGGTAATGCCCGCCTGTACACCGATTACAGCTTCATGACCTGCGATGAGTCCATCGGTGACGACGTCAACAAGTTGTTCCAGCAGCTCACGGGCATGGGCAAGGCCCTGAAGATCAAGAAGCTGTTTCATTCGCCATTCACCCTCCATTCGCGCCTGCTCAGCCTGATTGAGCGTGAAGCCGGCTATGGCGAGAAAGGCCGGATTATCTTCAAGTTCAATGCGCTCACCGAGATCCAGCTGATCAAGGCGCTTTACCGCGCCTCCCAGGCGGGTGTGAAGATTGATCTGATTATCCGCGGTATCTGCTGTCTGCGTCCCGAAGTGCCGGGCCTCTCGGAGAACATTCGCGTAAGGTCCATCATCGGACGTTTCCTTGAGCATACCCGGGTGTACTATTTCGGCAACAACGGCCGCCCGGATGTCTATTGTTCCAGCGCCGACGGCATGGAGCGGAACCTGCTCAGCCGTGTGGAAACCGCTTTCCCGCTGGATGACCCTGAGCTGATTTCCAGGGTAAGGGAAGATCTGGATACCTACCTGGCGGATAATTGCCAGTCCTGGGTGCTGCAACCGGACGGCAGCTATATCCAGAACAAGCCTGGCGAAGACGAAGAACGCCTGGCCTCCCAACTGGTACTGCTGGAACGGCTTACCGGAAAAAACTGATTCCCGAACTGGAGAACGCGTTTGAATGCCAAATGGATGATTGCTGGTGCTGGTGTACTGGCCGTAGCCGGTGGTCTGCCCTGGATCGTGGGGTACGTCACTGAGCAGCAGTGGCAGCAGGCAACGGAGGAGGTGAACAGTGCGCAACCGTTCCTTCGCATGGAAACCGAAAACTATCAGAGGGGCATTCTCAGTGCCCGGTTCAATGGTTCGGTCAACCTCAGAAACCCGGAAACCGGAGAAACCCAACAGTTTGCCTATCGTGCCACAGTAACGCATGGGGTGACCGGCAGCCTGATGGATTTCGAGCCCGAGGGTGGCTGGTCTGCAGGGGATATGGACTGGTTTTCTGGCGAGGAGCCAAGACTGACCCTGGAAACCCGACTCTGGGGCACCGCAGTGCTTGAACTCGAAGCGCCCCAGATGCGCGTTACTGACGCGGATACCGGAGAGACTCTGGCCTCGAGCGGCGGTCTGGCAAGAATCGAGATCAGTGACTCCGGCTCACAGGCCGATGCCTTGATGGTCTGGCCGGCCCTCACCCTGTCTGGTCCGGATCTGGATATTCGGGTCAGTGACGTCCGCCTGGAGCAGACCATGAGTCATCTGACGGGCGAGGTCTGGACCGGGTCCGGGGAAATTGTGGTGGACTCGTTGGCGGTGACGCCGGTTGCGGAGGCACCCTTCACGCTCCAGGAAATCTCGATTCGCAGCAGCAGTGAGCCGGTCAGTGATGGCGAGCGCCTGGATTCGCGCATGGCTTTCGAGGTTGCCGGCGTTTCAACGGCTGACGAGCGGTATGGCCCCCAACGGCTGGTATTCGCTTTGTCTGGGCTGGATGTGGCGGCCTGGAGCAACCTGACCGACAGCCTTTCATCCATGCAGGCACTGGCTATCGGTCAGGCGTCTGGCGGTCCCCAGCAGTTTGAGCAACAGATGGCCGCCATGCAGCAGGTGAATGCCGCCGTTCGTGATTTGGCGGCAGCCGGATTCTCGGTTGGTTTTCCGGAGCTGACCGTGACCACCCCAGAGGGTGTGATTGAAGGCAGCGCCCGCATTGCGCATCCGGAGCTTACGGCAGATCAGAAAGCGGAAATGTTGATGGTGATGCAGCAACTGACCGGCGAAATGGATCTCAGTCTCCCCCTTGCACTCGCCGAGGAGTATCCGGAGTTCCGGCTTCAGCTGGCGCCGCTGATTAAACAGGGATTGCTGGTCCAGCAAGGTGACCGGCTCGTCTTGAATGCCACTATGAATGATCTCATGCTGGATGTGAACGGGGTTGAGATTCCCTTGCCGCCGCTGCTTTGACGCTGCTGGTTCAGTGCCATAGAAAAGCCCCGCTGGTCGGGGCTTTTCGTTATTTCAGGGTCAGCTGAACTTCTTTTTCAGGGCAGCCTCTACCGCGGGATCGACAAATTCCGAGACATCGCCGCCCAGGGATGCGATTTCCCGGATCAGCGTGGACGATATGTAGGAGAGGTGGTTGGCGGGCGTCAGGAAGACGCTCTCTACCTCAGGTGCGAGCCGGCGGTTCATGTCGGCCAGCTGGAATTCGTATTCGAAATCGGACACCGCCCGCAGGCCACGAAGGATCACGGTGGCGCCCTGTTCGCGGACGAAGTCGGCCAGCAGGTTGCTGAAGCCGGTGACGCTGACATTGGGGAGATGCGCGGTTGCCTGGCGGACCAGTTCGCAGCGTTCTTCGAGGTCGAGAAGTGGCTGTTTCTTGGGGTTGTAGGCGATGGCGACGACGATTTCATCAAACATTCTTCCGGCCCGTTCGATCAGGTCGGTGTGGCCGTTGGTGATGGGATCGAAGGTGCCCGGGTAGATGACTTTGGACATGCACAGCTCCTTTCTTTGCAAGGGCCTAGGATAGCAGCATTTTTTGGCTACCTGTAGTTGGCGGCCAGGACATTGGAAGATGCATGTCGGCTATGCGCTGGTGCCAGCTGGAAGGGCTGATCCGGGAAACGCTACGGGCACATCCATGTGCGCTTGAGCGAAGCCATCCCTGGCTTCTCACATTCCCGGATCAGCCCTTCCAGCCGGCCCTCTCATCCCTGTGCGAGTCTCCCCGGCGGTAACTTGAGTTCGGATCAGTGTGGTAGTTGGCTGTTCAAGATAGCCTCTGTGCAAGCCTGGTACTGTTTCTGGCCGCCAAAGCGTAAACCGACAGCTGTGGATTCGCGCCAATGCTGGTCGGGAAAATCGAGGCATCGTGCACGCTCAGGTTGCTGACGTGGTGGTGTTCGCCAAAGCCGTTGACGACCGAGGTTGCCGGGTCCGCGCCCATGGCGCAGCCGCCCATCTGGTGGGCGGTGAACAGGCGGACGCGGTGGGGTGCCATGGGGAGCTGGTCGATGGCGGCTTTGGCGTCGGCCCAGTTGGTGTACCAGTCGGAATCCAGGTGCATCAGGCGGACTTTGTCGGCGCCAGCGGCAAACTGGATTTCGGCCATGGTGTGGAAGGCTTCGCGGATGCCGGTCCATAGGTAGTCGGTAACCGGGTAATCCAGTACCGGGCTGCCGTCGTCGCGGAGGGAGACGGTGCCGCCGGGGCTTTCGGGGTGGAAGCCGTCCCGGAGCAGGGCGATGACGGACTGCATGTGGGGCAGGCCGGCCATGTTGTTGATCTGATTATCGCCGTGGCCGGGGATTACGCCGCTGGACATGCCGGGATGCAAGGGTGGTACTTCGAGCTTGTAACCAACCGGGCCGTCAACGCCGTTGCGGAAATTGAATTCGTCGGAGTAGATGGACTGTGGCGCGCCGTAATATGGATCGACCCGTTGTGGCATCTGGGCGACGGTGGCGTTGACCGGATGGATGAACGAGCGCTTGCCGATGCGCTGGTGCGGGTCCGGGATGTCGGAGCGGAGCAGCAGGCCGGGGCTGCCGATGGCGCTGGCGGCGACCACGAAGTGTCTGGCTTTGACGTTGACCTTAATCCCGGTCGGGGTGACGCCATCATCGGCGAACGCAGACGCTTCCAGGTGGTCGATCTGGTTCTGTTTCATCACCAGGCGGTCGGCGCGCAGGCTGTGGAATAACCGGGCGTTGTTATCGAGCGCGCCGGGAATGGTGGTCATCAGGGCGCCCTGTTTGGCGTTGGTTGGGCAGCCAACACCGCAATAACCCAGGTTCCAGCAGCCTTTCACGTTGCGGGGAATGATTTGCCAGCTGTATCCCAGTTTCTCGCAGCCCTGGCGCAGAATGTCGTTATTGACGTTGGGGTCTGCCTGCCATGGGGACATGGAGTGCCGTTCCTCCCGGCCATCGAACCAGGGCGCCATGGCGTCGGGCCGGAGTTCTTCCAGTCCGAACTGGTCGGCCCAGTGATTCAGTGTGTGCTCCGGTGTGCGGAAACTGCTGGTCCAGTTTACCGTGGTGGAACCGCCCACGCAGCGGCCCTGGAGAATGGCAATCGCCCCGTCCCGGGTTACCCGGCTCATGCCTTCCTGATAGAGATTGGCATAGGAGCTTTGCTCGTCCATCTTGAAGTCTTTCTGGTAATACAGCCGGCCTTCTTCAACGAGGATTACTGACAATCCTCTGCGGGCCAGAATCTCGGCGGTGGTGCCGCCACCGGCGCCGGTTCCGACAACAACCACGTCGGCTTCGGCGGTCAGGTTTTCCGTCAGTCGGGCGCCATCAGTAACGTTCCAGCCTGATTCCAGGCCCCGGGCAATACGATCGGTTAATGACATGCTTTTGCTCCGTCAGATCAGCTGGCAATCAGGCATTTTGGAATTGTGGCAGTGCGTCGACTGCGTACTGGGGCGGGCCGGGGTAGCCGGACAGATGCCAGAAATCCCGATAGCCATAAAACGCCACGTTGCTGATCTTGGTCAGGGCAATGTAGCCATTGTTGAACAGCCCGATACGGCTGGTGCGCCAGCGTTCCAGAAACGCATCCGCTTCCTCCGCAGTTACATTCGGCCAACTGGACCAGACCCGGGCAACGGTCACCCGGGTAAGCCCGAAGTTCAACAGATCAAACAGACGCCGCAGTTCCTGCTGGTTGGCCGGTCCGAACCTGTGGATGCCGGCGTCAATGCGCTCGATTGTTCCGGCAATCGCGATATTTCGGGCTTGTGGCTGCTCTGGCAAACCCGGTCCAATCATTGCGGGCAGCAGGGCTTCGAACAGCGCAATGTCATCCTCGGTTAAAAACCGGAACTGGTAGCTGGCATCCATCCGGGTGCCGACGGCACTTAGCCGGTCCGCCGGCTGCGTGGCGCATCCGCTCAGCCCAGCGGTGACACTGACGGTGCCCAGAAACAGGGCGCCGCCAAGTCCGGTTTTCAGAAAGCTTCGGCGGTTGAGATCGGCAAATTGAAGGTGTCCTGACGGATCAGGGATCTGTTTCTGCATGGGGGTGTTCTCGTTATTGTTTTTGGATAGCGGGGAAAATGCTGAATCGTCGCGGGCTGGTAGCCCCTTCCAAAACTGTGCAAAACAGGGATGTTTTGCTCAAGCCTACACGGACGTATTCACGGCGTGTTTTGGAAGGGGCTACCAGCCCGCGACAGACTCCGAGTTCTCAGCGGATAAAGAACTTGTAAACCAATTTGTGCGCAGTCGTTCCGTGAGGCGCATAGACAAACTTGCCGCTGTTGAATTTCTGCTTGGTGAAAATGGCCCGGTGATGTGAGAAGGTCAGGAACCCTTCGCGGCCGTGATAGTGGCCCATGCCGGAATCGCCGATGCCACCAAACGGCAGATCGTCCTGGGCAACATGCATCAGCGAATCGTTGATGCACATGCCACCGGAGTGGGTGTTATCCACCACGTGCTGCTGTTGGGTCTTGTCGTATCCGAAGAAATACAGGGCCAGAGGCCTCGGTCGGTCGTTGATGTAATGGATGGCTTCATCCAGCCCGCCATAGCTGACGACCGGCAGAATGGGGCCAAAGATCTCGTCCTGCATCACCTTCATATCCGGAGTGGTTTTCAGAACCAGTGTCAGCGGAATCTTGCGAGTGCCGTCTTTCAGATTTTCCCTGGCCGGATTGATCTCCACCAGCTCGGCCCCTTTTTCCCTGGCGTCGTCCAGATAGCTTTGCAGGCGATCATATTGCCGCTCATTGATGATGGCCGTGAAATCGTCGTTGTCCCGCAGGCTCGGATACATCTCCGAAAAGCTGGCCCGGAACTCATCGACAAAAGCCTGGACCCGGTCGGCAGGGCACAGCACGTAATCGGGCGCCACACAGGTCTGTCCGGCATTGAACGCCTTACCAAAGGCAATCCTCTGGGCGGCGTCCTCCATCGGCACATCCGGGGAAACCACGGCGGGGGATTTGCCGCCAAGCTCCAGGGTAACCGGAGTCAGGTTTTCTGCGGCCGCCTTCATGACCAGCTTGCCCACCGATGTGGAGCCGGTAAATAGCAGGTGATCAAACGGGCGCGACGAGAAGTCTGCGGCCACGTCGGCTTCGCCGTTGATGACCGAGACCAGATCCTCAGCGAAACTGGCTTCGATCAGTTCCTTGAACAGGGCCGAAGTGTGCGGCGTGTATTCCGACATCTTGATCATGGTGCGGTTGCCCGCGGCCAGTGACGCAACGAGGGGGCCGACTGCGAGGTAAAGGGGGTAGTTCCAGGGTACGATCACGCCGACCACACCCTTGGGTTGGTAGTGGACCTTGTTGCTGGCGGGCTGGAACAACATGGATACATGGCGCTTGGATGGCTTCATCCAACTACTGAGGTTCTTGAGGGTGTAATTGATGCCCTGGATCGACGGCATAACCTCGGCAATGAGGGATTCGTCTTTAGAGCGGCAGCTGAAATCCCGGTCTATTGCGTCCAGAAGTCGGTCCTGGTTGCCCAGCAGCACTCGCTTGAGTCGTTTCAGGTTTTCCTGCCGCTCGGCCAGGGAAGGCATGGGATTGTTACGGAACGCCTTCTTCTGATCCTCAAACACCCGATGAGTGTGCTGGATCTGTTTCTTGCTCTCGGTGAGCTGGACGACGGTGGCTCCCATGATTTTCTCCTCTTTGGCCCCGATCATGGCAGGTCGGCGGCCTGTTATTTCAGGTATTGAACGACTGGCGAAAAAGTGTTCAATTTGCGTCTGAGGGTATTATTAGAGTATATACTCTAGTGAGTCAAGCGGAGTCGGGTGGCGAATCAGGCCATCTGTGAGCGTTACAACAACAAATACCGACGGGTCTATGAAGACAAGAGATAAAATACTGCTCTCCAGCCTGGAGCTGTTCAACGAGCGGGGCGAGCGCAACGTCACCACCAACCATATCGCGGCTCACCTGGCTATTTCTCCGGGCAACCTCTATTACCATTTCCGAAACAAGTCGGACATCATTTACGAGATTTTCCTGGAATACGAAAAACTGGTGGATTTTTACCTGGACATTCCGGAAGACCGGGCCATGACTCTTGATGACATGACCTTCTATCTGGAGTCGGTTTTTGACGGCCTTTGGAGTTACCGGTTCTTCCACCGGGATCTGGAATACCTTCTCGATAGCGACAAGAGGCTGCGACAGGACTATCGCGATTTCACCAACCGCTGCCTGGCAGCAATCAGTCGCATCTTCGAGAAACTGGCTGAAGCCGGGATTATTGAACCTCAGGAGGAGGACCTTCGATCAGCCATGTCGCTGAATGTATGGCTGGTGATTACCAACTGGATGGCGTTCCTGAAAACTGCCCATGCGGCCGAGGAATCTGCCTGCCTCACGCTCACAGAGCTGAAGCAGGGTATCTACCAGGTGCTGACGCTTGAGATTCCCTACCTCACGTCAGAGTACCGCGAGCGCGTGATGGTTTTGAGAGAAAAATATCGCCCGGCGCTGCCTGGCAGCGATAGCCCGGACGCTGCCGTGTGTAAGTAAAATCCGAAGAGTTGATCAAAAAACGATCTAATTTGGAACTTTCGTCGGAAATATTGATCACAGAGGATGACGTTGGGAATTCGGACATTCCTTGCGTCTCCTGAGTGCGATCTCAGGTTTTAGCACGTCGCAAACCCTGACGTTTCACCGGTCTGTCATCTGGCAGGCCGGTTTTTTTTCAGACGGTTTCGCCTTCTTCCCCGGGATAACCTTCCAGCCAGTCGATCAACGCCTCCCTGCACTCATCCACGCCCCGCTTTGACGTTGCGGAAAACATGATCAGATGTTCCACGCAGGTGTACGCCTTCAGGTTCTTGGCAATGCCCAGCATCGCGGTTTTGGCCTGGCCGTACTTCAGTTTGTCCGCCTTGGTGGCCAGAATCATCAATGGCAGGTTGTTATGCTCGCACCATTCCACCATCATTTGGTCGAAATCGGTCAGCGGGTGGCGAATGTCCATTACCAGAACCAGTCCCCGCAGGCAGCGCCGGTCATTCAGGTAGTGGCCCAAATGCTTTTGCCAGTCGTCTTTCATATCCCTGGAGACTTTGGCGTAGCCGTACCCGGGAAGATCGACCATTCGGCAGTTCTCTCGGTTGAGAGAGAAGAAATTGATGAGCCGGGTGCGCCCGGGGGTCTTACTGGTGCGGGCCAGCTTGCCGTTAGCGGTGATTGCGTTTAGCGCGCTGGATTTTCCGGCGTTGGAGCGCCCGGCGAAGGCGACTTCGGCACCGAAATCCGGCGGGCACTCATCCAGACGGGAAGCGCTGATGAGAAATCGGGCGCTGTTAAAAGAGAGGCTTTTTTGAGTCAGATCAGGGTCCACAGCGGTTGGCTTTCCTTTGGATTTCAGTTATCAGGGATTAATGTATAATGCTACACCAATTCCGGGCGGCGCGCTGAGCGTGACCGCTGTCAGCCCCGGTTTTGAGCCTGACTGGTCAGCGCCTGCCGGCTGCGTAGCGAAGAATACCCTTAAAAGATGAGAGAAGCGGAGCGAGCATGAAAAAACTGATCGCAGGAGTAGTTCTCGGTGTTGGCCTCACGGCGATGGCGCACGGGGCGGGAGATCCTCAAGCAGGCGAACAGAACGCAGCGGTATGTGCCGGTTGTCATGGTCAGAATGGTGCCAAGCCCATTATGGGGTCTTATCCCAAGCTGTCCGGCCTGGGCGAAAAATATCTGTATCGCCAACTGGTATTGATCAAGGACAAAGAGCGGAATATCGCAGAAATGACCGGTATTCTGGATAACATGAACGACCAGGATTTGCAGGATCTGGCTGCTTATTTTAACTCCAAGGACATGGTTGTTGGCCAGGCCGATCCGGATCTGGTTGATCAGGGTGCCGCCCTGTATCGTGGCGGCAACATGGCCACGGGTGTTCCGGCCTGCGCCGGCTGTCATAGCCCGCAAGGTGTTGGCAACGAGCCGGCAGGCTATCCGGCTCTCGGTGGCCAGAACGCAGAGTATCTGGTCAAGCAGTTGAAAGCCTACCGCGATGGTGAGCGGGACAGCGGGGTGAACGCATCGATCATGATGGACGTGGCCTCGAAGCTGACCGATGCCGAGATCGAAGCGGTCTCCAGCTACATTTCCGGCCTGAACTGAGCCGCCGAAGTGCTGCGAGAAACCCCGCCTGGTGCGGGGTTTTTTGTTGCCTTTCGATTCTGTAACTGCCGACCTGTGGAACTTTTCAGGTACGCTGGGTCATAATCCTCCCAAAACGATATTCAGATAACCGGAGATTTTTCATGTTTCAATCCTTCAGAACGGCTTTCCTGCTCCTGTTGGCGCTGTCTCTTTCTGGCCTGGCCAATGCTGCAGAGTGGAAAGAAGGGACCCATTACAATCGGCTGGATAACCCCGTAAGAACCGACAGCGATTCCGGTGTGGAGGTAGCGGAAGTCTTCTGGTACGGCTGCCCTCATTGTTACAACTTCAAGCCACTGATCGAGGAGTGGGCGGCCAGTGCGCCTGATTACGTCAACTACGTGAAGATCCCTGCGGCACTGGGCAGAAACTGGGAGCCGCACGCCTACGCCTTTTATGCCCTGGAAGCCATGGGTGATCTGGACAAGGTGCACGACGCCCTGTTCGACGCGCTAGCCGGTGAGCGCCGGCCGCTGAACAGCCCTGAAGCCCTGGCAGACTTTGTTGCGGATTACGGCGTGGATCCGGATGAATTTGTCAGCACTTACAAAAGCTTTGGCGTGAATGCCCGTATGCAAAAAGCTCAATCCAAAATCCGTGGCGCGCGGATTACCGGAACGCCAACTATGCTGGTTAATGGCAAGTACACCGTCAGTGCATCCATGGCCGGCAGTCATGAGGCCGTTCTCGACGTGGTGGACTACCTTGTCGCCAAAGAGCGTGGCGAGGTGGAATAACCCCGTTACGGATTCCGGCCCAATTGCAGAGACCAGCCGGCCGGTTGAGGCCGCCACTATGTACAAGCATCTCCGAAAGCAGTTGAATGGCATCCTGAAGCCGACCGGCGGGCCCAGGGGTGCCTGCTCCGGGACCGAGCATGTGCCGGAGTTCGAACCCAGGCGGCACATCCGCCTGCTCACGTTCAACATCCAGGTGGGGATCAACACCTCGTCCTATCGCCATTACCTCACACGAAGCTGGCAGCATATATTGCCCCATCGCAATCGCATCGAGAACCTGGACCGGATTGCATCCTTGCTGCGAAGCTACGATGTGGTGGCCTTGCAGGAGTGTGACGGCGGCAGTCTGCGAAGTGGCTATATCAATCAGGTCCAGTACCTGGCCGAAGCGGCGGGAATTCCCTATTGGTATCAGCAACTGAATCGGAATCTGGGGCAGATCGCCCAGCACAGCAACGGCCTGCTAAGCCGTTACCGCCCTCTGGATGTCACAGAACATAAATTGCCGGGCCTGATTCCGGGGCGGGGCGCCATCATCGCAAGGTACGGCACCGAACACGATCCACTGGTTCTGGTGCTGATGCATCTTTCCCTGAGCAAGACCGCCCAGCAACGCCAATTGGGCTTTATCCGGGAATTGATAGCGGATTACCAGCACGTGGTCCTGATGGGGGACATGAACGCCCACGCCGAGCAGCTGCTAACCCAGACACCGTTGAAAGAGACTGATCTGGTTCCGTTGCCAGATACGGCCCATAGCTTTCCGAGCTGGCGGCCAGAGAAGGCCCTGGATCATATTCTGGTAAGTCCCTCGCTGGAGATCCGTCGCTCCGAAGTTGTGAGCTATCCGATGTCGGACCACCTGCCGATCGCCATGGATGTGGCGTTACCCGAGGGTTACCTGGAGAAGTTCTGAGCGACAGAGAGCCACAAAAAAGCCCGGCGCATTGGCCGGGCTTTTTTGTGGATGCCGGATCAGGAATTACTTGATCTTGGCTTCCTTGTAGGCAACATGCTTACGGACAACCGGATCGTACTTCTTGATCTCGATTTTTTCCGGAGTGTTACGCTTGTTTTTCTTGGTCGTGTAGAAGTGACCAGTACCTGCTGATGAAACCAGCTTGATTTTCTCGCGCATGATGCGGCTCCTTAAAATTTCTCGCCGCGGGCACGAAGATCGGCCAGCACAGCGTCAATGCCTTTTTTGTCGATGATGCGCATGCCCTTGGTGGATACGCGCAGCTTCACGAAACGCTTCTCGGACTCAACCCAGAAACGGTGGTTCTGCAGATTCGGCAGAAAACGACGACGAGTGTGGTTCATCGCGTGGGAAACGTTGTTACCGGATACCGGACGCTTACCGGTAACCTGACAAACTCTGGACATACTTGCCTCCGACCTGAGCAATGGTCTCAATAATACGAATTCGTTTTTAATGCGTCTCTGGTTGCTAAGGAGCCAATACGCCCCCATTCGCGCCTCTAAACTGAACGCTGCTCGCCAGACGCCGCCAGAAAGGGACGCTTTTATACCAGAACTCGCCCCCCAACGCAAAAAATTGTTGGGAAATTGGCCAGTTTTCAGGCATTGACGTGTACCGTTACATGCCAGGCTTTACAGCAGACCCCGTTCAGCAAGCGATATTACCTCACCATGGCCAACAACCATATGGTCAAGAACCCTGATATCCACCAGGCCAAGGGCTTCTTTTAACCGACGTGTCAGGGAAATATCCGCCTGGCTGGGTTCTGCCACGCCCGAGGGGTGGTTGTGTGCGAAAATCACCGCCGCAGCATTGTCCTCCAGCGCCTGTCGCACCACTTCCCGCGGGTAAACAGCTGCGCCGTCAATGGTGCCCCGGAACAATTCACGGTAATGAATGACGCGATGGCGATTGTCCAGGAACAGGCCGGCGAATACCTCGTGGGGGTAGGTGCCGAGTCGACTGGTGAGGAAACGGCGGGTATCTTCAGGTGATCGCAGCGGATCCCCCTGGCGCAGTGGTTCATCCATGACCCGGCGGGCCATTTCCATGGCTGCCTGGACCTGGGCATACTTTGCCGTTCCCAGGCCTTTGACGTTGCAGAACTGGCGTTGGGAGGCGGTCAACAGCCCCCGAAGGCCGGCAAACTCTTCAATCAGGTGGCGGGCAAGGCTCATTACCGGCATGCCGGTGGTGCCAGTGCGCAGAAATATGGCGAGCAGTTCGGCGTCGGAGAGGGTTTGAGCCCCGTGAGCGAGCAGGCGTTCCCGCGGACGCTCGTCCGTGGGCCAGGTGGTGTCAGTCATCTTGGCTTCCTTGCGTTCAACATGTTCTGCCCGGGTGCTCCCTGCACCGCGATGGGCATCTCAGGGTTACAAAGGTTACTTTAAAAAGTAACAATCGGTAAACGTATGCAGGGGCTGGCAGGCTGTCGCTGCGGCCTGAGCGTGCTATCTTATAAGCCTTTCATTTTATGCGGAAACGGAGCCCCTATGGCCGCCAGACGAATCCTGCTGGGAGTGACCGGTGGTATTGCTGCCTATAAAAGCGCCGAATTGGTGCGCCAGCTCAAGAAGGCTGGCCATGAGGTGCGGGTTGTGATGACCCATGGAGCAGAAGCCTTCGTGGCGCCACTGACCTTTCAGGCTCTGAGTGGCGAGCCGGTCCGGACATCGCTCCTGGACCCTGAAGCGGAAGCCGGCATGGGGCATATCGAGTTGGCCAAATGGGCGGACCAATTGGTGATTGCGCCGGCATCGGCTGACTTTATTGCCCGCTTGGCCCAGGGCATGGCGGATGATCTGCTCACCACCGTCTGTTGTGCAACCGAAGTCCCTATTGCCGTGGTGCCAGCGATGAACCAGGCGATGTGGAGCAACGGCCGTACCCAGAGAAATATTCGGCTCCTGCAAGAGGATCCACAGATTGAACTTTGGGGGCCGGCTCAGGGAGCACAGGCCTGTGGCGATACCGGGCCGGGCAGAATGCTTGAGCCGGAAGACATTATTGGCCTGATTGATCGCGGCACCAACGAAGTCCTAGCCGGCAAGACCGTGGTGATTACGGCCGGTCCCACCCGTGAACCCATCGACCCTGTTCGCTATATAAGCAATCACAGTTCCGGAAAAATGGGCTATGCCCTGGCCGACGCCGCCCGGAAGGCGGGCGCCCGGGTGGTTCTGGTCAGCGGGCCTGTGGCTCTGGTGCCTCCGCCCGGTGTCGAAGTACGTCAGGTGTTAACGGCTGAGGACATGTTGCGGGAAGCCTCGGCTGCCGTGGACGAGGGCTGCGACCTGTTTGTTGCAACGGCCGCCGTCGCGGATTACCGTCCGGAAACCTGTGCCGGGGATAAGATCAAGAAATCCAGCGAAGCCATGGCGCTCTCGCTTGTGCGCAATCCGGACACCCTGGCAACCATTGCCGGACGTGATGATGCGCCCTTTACCGTGGGTTTCGCAGCGGAAACCTCCGATGTGGCCAGGTACGCCACCGACAAAATGGAGCGTAAGAAGCTGAACATGATTGTCGCCAACGATGTGTCGGCGCCGGGTATGGGTTTCAACAGTGACAATAACGCGGTAACCGTGTTCTGGCCGGGTGGTCAGACGTCAATCGGGCCGGACAGCAAAACGAACATTGCCCGGGATCTGGTGGCAATGATAAGCGAACATCTTGGTCAGGCTGCCCGCTGAGTCAGCGAAGCCTGCCCGGTACCAAAATCGACAGGACCCCTAATGAGCAGGAAAAATCTTCAGGTACGTATACTGGATGACCGTATCGGTAACCAGATTCCCTTTCCCGAATATGCCACTGAGGGCTCAGCCGGCCTTGATCTGAGGGCCTGCCTGGACGAACCGCTGACCTTGGAACCGGGCGATACCCAACTGATCCGGACCGGGTTGTCCATCCACATTGCCGATCCGTCACTGGCGGCCATGATCCTGCCAAGAAGTGGACTCGGCCACAAGCACGGCATTGTACTCGGCAATCTGGTGGGGCTGATCGACTCGGATTACCAGGGCGAGTTGATGGTGTCATGCTGGAACCGGGGCCGCACCAGCTTTACCGTGGACGTGGGCGAACGCCTTGCCCAGTTAGTGCTGGTGCCCATAGTTCAGGCCGATTTTGAGGTGGTTTCGGAATTCGACGCCAGTGCCCGTGGCGACGGCGGCTTTGGCTCCACCGGCACGCGGTGACCTGGGGCCGGCCACGCAGAACCGCGCGCCGGCGTCTATACTTTGCGGATAACTGCTTGTCCAGGACGATAAAATTTCAACTGCAGGATGGACTATGAAGCTGGGTAAAAAGAAAGATGCCGACGCGTCCGTTGATGAAAAGCCATCAAAGAAGGCGGTAAAAAAGGAAAAGGCCAGTGCTTCGGGGCCCAAACTCAAGCGGCTCAACTCCGTGGCAGTAAACCAGTCTTTGGTCGTGTTTCTGGCGGGCGTGATAGCCGTGGCATTGCTTCATTTTCTGGTGGTCCAGCCCTCGGCAAAGGACCGCTTCGCGTCATTGAAAGCGCTGGAAGCCGATGCCGCAGCGCTTCGCCTGAATCAGTATTTCGATCAGGTCCAGAAAAGCGTCAATGGCCTGGCAACTCAGCCGCACGTGGTTGAGGCGCTGAACAGCCCTAACGAGATACCGCCAACCGAGGCGCAACTGGCGGATTCACTGCCCGGCATTGAGGCGGTCCATCTGTTTCCCTACCGTGACATTCCCCGTACCTCGAGCAATGAGGGATTGTTGGGCTTCTCGGGCCTTGAACTGGCCCGGCGCGCAGAGACCGGCCAGCGACTCTTCCCTGACGCGTTCCCACGGGATAACCGCTGGTTTGTCCAGATGGCGACCCCGGTGCGGAATCCGACGAGCAATGCAGTCATCGGTAGCCTGCTGATCATCTTCGACTCCGCGCAGATCCATCCGTTGCTGCAAGTGGTCAACTCCAGTCTCGGTGGCCAGCTCGCGCTGGTGCAGACTGTATCCGGCTCATCCCGCACCGTGGTCAGCAATGGCAACGGCTCCGGAAGTGCCGAATCCCGAAGGCTGACCAACCCTGACTGGACGGTGACCTATACCCCCGCCAGATCCTCCGCAGCGCCGGTGGATACCCTGCTGATTGCGCTTCTGGTCGGGGTTCCGGCGCTGATCGCTGCCATTATTGTCTGGGTCCTGATGGGCGGAGCCCAGAAAGGCCTGCGTCAGGATGTGACAGCCCTGATCCAGTGGGCCCACAAGGTCTTTGGTGGAGAGCGGGTAAAACTGCCGACCTTCCGCTGGGATATGGTGGCCTCGACCGGCGAGGTCCTGTACCGGTTGTCCCAGGTGGTTGATAAGCGGGTCGCCAAGGCCGCAGAAACCGCAAGGCCCAGGCAGGCCGGTCCCGGAAAGGCTGGCGGCGGTGCTGCGAAGGGCGACGATGACCCGCTGTTCCAGGACAAGGACATGCCCGACATCGACATGCTCGATGGCGATGAGGACGTTCTCGGCTTTGGCAGCGGCGACGATACAGTCTTTGGGTCGGGTGATGCCCCGGGAGTGGAAGAAGTGGCGCTGCCCCAGGTGGAGCTTTCCCGGGACATTTTCCGGGCCTATGACATTCGGGGCATTGTTGGCGAAACCCTGACCGCCGAGGGCGTGGAGGTCATTGGCCGGGCCATTGGTTCCGAGGCATTGGAGCGAGGTGTCGACAGCCTCTGCATTGGTTATGACGGTCGTCATTCCAGCCCGGATCTTGCGGATGCCCTCGCTCGTGGGGTGATGGCAACCGGGTGTAACGTGATTCACGTGGGTGCTGTGCCCACGCCGGTACTGTATTTTGCTACCCACGAACTCCAGACCGGCTCTGGCGTTATGGTGACCGGCAGCCACAATCCGTCCAACTACAATGGCCTGAAAATCATGCTCGGTGGGGAAACCCTCTCGGGCGAGGCCATTCAGAAACTGCATCAGCGCATTCAGACCGGCGATTTTGCCAACGGGCAGGGCAGCCAGAGCACCGAGGATGTCCGCCGGGCGTATCTGGACAGGATCGTTGGCGACATTGCGGTAGCGGCACCGCTCAAGGTCGTTGTTGATGCCGGCAATGGCATTGCCGGTGAGCTTGCGCCGATGCTGATCGAGGAGCTGGGCTGCGAGGTGATTCCGCTCTATTGTGACGTGGATGGCGACTTCCCGAATCATCATCCGGATCCTGGCAAACCGGCAAATCTTGCGGACCTGATTGCCCGGGTTGAATCCGAGGGAGCCGACATCGGACTGGCCTTCGATGGCGATGGCGACCGACTGGGCGTAGTGACCAATTCCGGCAAGATTATCTGGCCAGATCGCCTGATGATGCTGTTCGCTCGCGATGTCGTATCCCGGAATCCCGGTGCCGACGTTCTGTACGACGTGAAGTGCAGCCGCAGGCTGGCCGGTGTGATATCCGAGGCGGGTGGCCGGCCGATCATGTGGAAAACCGGTCATTCACTGATGAAAGCGAAAATGAAAGAGACCGGTGCCCTCCTGGCCGGGGAAATGAGCGGGCACATCTTCTTTGGCGAGCGCTGGTACGGGTTTGATGACGGCCTGTACTCCGCGGCCCGCCTGCTGGAGATTCTGGGCATTGAAGACCGGCACAGCGATGACGTCTTCGAGGATTTCCCGGATGACATCAGTACACCAGAGCTGAATGTCGAAGTGACCGAAAGCTCCAAGTTCGACATTATCAAACGTCTCGGCGAGGCCGGCGATTTTGGCGACGGCAACATCAGCACCATCGATGGCATCCGTGTGGACTACGCCGATGGCTGGGGGCTGTGTCGGGCATCAAACACCACGCCAGTGCTGGTCTTGCGCTTTGAGGCGGAGACCGAGGACGCACTGGAGCGTATCAAATCTGTGTTTCGGGACCAGCTGCAGAAGGCAGCGCCGGATCTGGTGGCAGAGTTCTGATTCGAAAGCCCGCTGACGATTTGCAGACAGATAACAACTCAGGATTAACAAGGCGAAAACATGGCGCTGGATCGTGAAACAGCAATGCAGGTGGCTTCGGTACTGAGCCGGGGCCTGCCTTATATTCAAAGATTTACCGGCAAGACCGTGGTCATCAAATATGGCGGTAACGCCATGGAAAACGAAGACCTTAAGAGCAGTTTTGCCCGTGATGTGGTGTTGATGAAACTGGTGGGCATCAACCCGATCGTGGTCCACGGCGGTGGCCCCCAGATTGGAGAGCTGCTGGAACGGCTGAACATCCAGTCCCGGTTCGTAAACGGCATGCGGGTGACCGATTCCGAAACCATGGATGTGGTCGAGATGGTGCTGGGCGGCCAGGTCAACAAGGAAATCGTTTCCCTGATCAATTCCCATGGCGGCATGGCGGTAGGGCTCACCGGGAAGGATGCGAACCTGATCCGGGCCCGGAAACTGGAAGTGGTCAATCGATCTCCCGAGCTGGAGCGACCGGAAATCATTGATATCGGCCATGTTGGCGAGGTTGCCAGTGTGAATGTTGACGTGATTGACATGCTCACGCGCAGCAATCTGATTCCCGTGATCGCACCGATTGGTGTGGGGCCCGATGGCGCTTCCTACAACATTAACGCTGACCTGGTGGCAGGCAAAGTGGCCGAGGCCATGAAAGCCGAGAAGCTGATCCTGCTGACCAATGTGTCCGGGCTGAAGAGCAAGGACGATAAGGTGCTCACCGGACTGACCGCAAAGCAGGTCAACGATCTTATCGAGGATGGCACCATCCATGGCGGCATGCTGCCCAAGATCCGGTGCGCCCTCAGTGCGGTGGAGAACGGCGTTCGTACGTCTCACATTATCGACGGCAGGGTTGCTCACGCGTGTCTGCTGGAGATCTTCACCGATGAGGGTGTCGGCACCCTGATTTCCCGTAACTGACGGCCCCCGACAAGGAGTCTCCGGATGAAGCGCCTGCTTGCGACGCTGGTAGTACTGGTTCTGATCGGCTTTGCCGCGTTCAAGGCAGGTGTCTGGTGGCTCGCAGACCAGCGCATGGCCGAAGCAAGACAGGCGCTGGAGCCTCAAGGTGTGCTTCATCGGGGCAGCATCAGTTCCGGCATTGAGGGCCGCCTGGTTCTGAATGACGCCAGCTGGCAGGATTTTGAGCTGACCCAGCCGCTGGATATAGCCAGGGTGGAGCTTGATACCGGGTCCC
>JAWWAT010000018.1:0-18546 GCA_033721635.1 Marinobacter sp.
ATCAGCTTTGACGGCGATTCACTGCACGATTTCAACGCCTACGGCCAGTACGAGATCTCGCTGATCCAGCTCCGTGCAGGCTATCGTCAAATGTCCATTGATTATGAAGATGGCAACGACCGCCTGGATATTGAAATCGGCGGGCCGTTCGTGAGTGCTGGCGTGGCGTTCTGAGCCAGGCATTCGTTCCAGGGAGAGAAATGTGAAGATTCTTGTTACCGGCACGGCCGGGTTTATAGGTTCACACCTGGCGCATCGCCTGCTTGATCGGGGCGATGAGGTTATTGGCGTTGATAACGTCAACGACTACTACGATGTGAATCTGAAGGAAGCGCGGCTAAAGCGCCTGACCGAAAAGGCCGGTTTCACAGAAGTCCGCCAAGATGTGGCCGACCGAGCCGCAATGGAGGCCATGTTCGCCGAGCACAAACCGGAGCGGGTAGTACACCTGGCGGCCCAGGCGGGTGTGCGGTACTCCATTGAAAATCCCCACGCCTACGTGGATGCCAATCTTGTTGGCTTCATGAACATCCTCGAAGGCTGCCGGCATAATAAGGTGAAGCATCTGGTATACGCCTCCAGCAGCTCGGTATACGGCGCCAACGAAACCATGCCGTTCTCGGTACACGACAACGTAGACCATCCGCTGAGTCTCTATGCGGCCTCCAAGAAGGCCAACGAGCTCATGGCTCACACCTACAGCCATCTCTATAACCTGCCGACCACGGGCCTGCGGTTTTTCACGGTCTATGGTCCCTGGGGCCGGCCGGATATGGCGCTGTTCATATTCACCAAGAAAATCCTCGCCGGCGAACCCATTGATGTCTTCAACCATGGCCACCATCGTCGGGATTTCACCTACATCGACGACATCGTGGAAGGGGTGATCCGCACCCTGGATCATGTTGCCGAGCCCAACGATGACTGGAGTGGTGCAAACCCCGATCCGGGTACCAGCAAGGCGCCGTACCGCCTGTACAACATCGGTAGCAACAATCCGGTTGAGCTGTCGCGCTTTATCGAGATCATCGAGGAGCGGGTGGGCAAGAAGGCGCAGAAGAATCTGCTTCCTCTGCAGCCGGGCGACGTGCCTGCCACTTACGCCAATGTCGATGATCTGATCGATGACGTGGGCTACAAGCCTGACACGCCCGTTGAAGAGGGCATTGCCAGGTTTGTTGACTGGTATCGGGATTTCTACAACGTTTAAAAGAAGGGCCAGCGATTGCTGGCCCTTCTCATGTCTGGGACTTGAAAATGGAGCGTTAGTGATGATGGCATTGTTAACCAGATGGTTCCTGATTACCGGGCTTGTTGGCCTGGCCGGCTGCACCGGTCTTCCTGAGGACATTAAGCCAGTCACCGGTTTTGAGAGCGATCGGTACCTGGGTACCTGGTATGAAATCGCCCGCCTGGATCATTCCTTTGAACGCGGTCTCACGAATGTGCGCGCCGAATACAGCCGAAATGACGACGGCAGCATAAAGGTTATCAACCGCGGGTTTAACGCCGAAGAAGAGCAATGGGAGAAAGCTGATGGCCGCGCCGTATTTGTCGAAGACAAAAACACGGGCCATCTGAAGGTATCCTTCTTCGGACCCTTTTACGCCTCTTACGTGGTTTTCGAGCTCGACAAAGAGGAGTATTCCTATGCCTATGTGACCGGCTACGACCGTGACTATCTCTGGTTTCTCTCACGCACGCCGGAGGTCAGTGAAGAGGCGATAGAGGCGTTCAGGAATCGGGCCAGGGCGGAGGGGTTTGATCTGGAAGAGTTGATTATCGTTGACCAGTCACGCTCTGAATAAAGGCCTTAAAACCCGTTTGCTACACTCAGGAAACAAATCCTCCCAAGGAGCCCTCCATGAGTGAAAAAAGCAGTGCCCAGCGCCGATTCGAGCGCCACCTCAGAGACCATCTCCTGGTCGAGTTCTGCCAACTGATTGCGGATGATGACGAGGCTCCGGAAACACTGGAGGCCCATGCGCTTCTCTCGGACGCTGTCTCAGCGAGGGCAACGGATCTGCATCTCGATCCCTTCCCGGACCACTACAGGATCAGGCTCCGTATTGACGGTATCATCGTTGACGCGGTCGAAGTCTCCTATGATCAGGGCCGTCGCCTGGTCAACCAGTTAAAAGCCATGGCGACCCTCGATCCTATTCCCTCTGTCCGCTGCAATGAGGGAAGCTTTGTGTACACCCTCGATGATATCGATCTTGATCTCAGGGTCACGTCCATCCCCTGTGTCTCGGGGGACAAGCTTGCAATTCGGGTACTGACGCCGCCAGCTTCAGTCCAGAATATCCAGGAGCTTGGAATACCGTCGGAGGGTATTGAATGGATTCAGCGGTGGATGGATGCGACTGGCGGGATGTTTCTGGTGTCTGGCCCAACGGGTAGTGGAAAAACGACCACACTCTACGCCCTGTTGCATGAATTGAAACTGAGTGACAGCCACGTTGTGACGTTGGAGGATCCGGTTGAATACGAGGTTCCCGGCATAAACCAGGTTCAGGTTGATAGCGCCCATGAACTCGATTTTGCCCGGGGCACCCAGGCCATGCTCCGTCTGGACCCCGATTATGTTCTGATCGGCGAGATTCGCGACGTTCCCTCGGCACAGGCTGCGATCAGTGTTGCCACCAGTGGCCGATCCATGATGGCCACGCTGCACAGCCGGGATGCCGTTGGCACCATCACGTCACTGCGGAACCTGGGTCTGGATGACTACGAGATCGCGGCCAATCTCGGGATTGTTGCATCCCAGAGACTGGTTCGCAGGCTTTGCACGGAATGTCGCACGAAGGGTCGGCCCGACGAGATTTCCCGGCAATGGCTGGAGGATGCAGGCCGTGAGGTGCCCGAAGAGACCTGGCTGCCCACAGGTTGCCCCAGCTGCAACAACCTGGGCTATCGGGGCCGGCTCGGCGTTTTCGAAGTCTGGCAACTGACGGAGGAGGACTATGGCAGGATCCTCAAACACGAAGATGAGCACAGCCTTCGTCAGGCACTGAATGATCGGGGACAACAGATGATGCTGGATGATGGTATGGCGAAGGTTGAGAGCGGTGAAACAACATTCAGGGAGCTTTTGAGAACGGGGGTGATGTTCTCAGGGTTGAGGAGTGCGAAGGAATAGCTGATGTTTCTGGCGCCGAATTCTGTTTCGGGCACAAAAAAAGCCAGTTCTTAAGGGCTGGTAAGTAACTGACTTTCTTGGCAGGAGTGGTAGGACCACCCAGATTCGAACTGGGGACCTCTACCATGTCAAAATCACGGTTTAGGGTACATAAATACCTTAAATTCCGTGAAGAAGCGCGAAAGTGCGACGTATTTGCCGCATTCAACGTCGCCAGGCGAAATCAATAACTTAGATACTGTATATTGAGAAGGATAGTCATTGGAATCCGCCGGATTAGTAATTTTAGTTTTAGTATGAGCTTAAGGGCTTGCCGCATCTTCGTCTGGAAGCTGGACTTAAAGAAGCTAAATCAGCTGTTCACTTGGCTCCGCCTGGGACTTTATTTAGCACCAAGAAAACGCCGATTGTCATCACGCCCAACCCCGCAAGCCGTCTTAGGCTCAGGGTGAACTTTTGAACGCCCATCAAGCCAAAGTGATCGATGAGGCTCATTGCGATGAGCTGTCCCAGCAAAACGAAAGCAATTGCATTGGATATGCCGAATCTAGGCGCTACCCAGGTAATTGTTAGGATATAGAAGAGGACAAAGAAGCCTCCGAAGTAGAAGTACACGGGAACATTGGCCGGAAAAATTTTCTCGGGAAAACCCTCCGTGGTGATCAAATAAGAAATTGCCAGAACCAGGGCAACGAAAAAGAGAATCGTTGCGGCAAGGGCCGGGCTCTGCAATCTCGCGCCGAGTCCGCCGTTAAGCGTTGCCATCACAGGTATTCCTATTCCTGCGACCAACATGAGCAGGGCATAGGCAAATGAGCTGTTCATTTTTTATCCTTAGCAGGCTCTTAAATTTCGTCTGCACTAACCTTTGGGGTCAAGATTTCCTCAAGACAGTGGCGAACTTTTGCGGGTATCGGTACTGAGCAATTTTGGTCACGGTCCACAAAAACGTGCACCACTTGACCATAGGCGGCCGCCTCTTCTTCCGATTCTCTGAAAATGCCGAGCTCATAAGTAACGGAACTGTTTCCGAGCTTCGAGACCCTGAGACCGACCGAAATTGAATCAGGGTATGCGACGGGGCTTCGGAATTGGCAAGATGAGCTAACGACATACCCCACTATTTTGGCCGAGTGAATATCGAGGCCACCTTGTTCAATTAGGTATCGATTAATCGTTGAGTCGAAGTAGGAGTAATAGGTCACGTTGTTCACGTGCCCGTATACATCGTTGTCCATCCAGCGGGTAGAGACGGGGTAGAAAACTGTGAAATCGTGACGATTCACCTTAGCCCTCCGATTGCATGAGTGTGGGCGCCTCGATTTCTGACATCGGGGCGCCTTGGTTTATTTAAGCTCTATTTCATGCCACCCAGACACAGGTATTTAAGCTCCATGTACTCGTCCAGACCGTAGTGGGAGCCTTCCCGACCAAGGCCGCTTTCCTTTACTCCGCCAAATGGAGCCACCTCCGTAGAGATAATGCCCTCGTTGACGCCAATCATTCCTGATTCCAGTTCTTCCGCTACGCGCCATACCCGATGGATATTCCGGCTGTAGAAATAGGCTGATAAGCCGAACTCTGAATCGTTCGCCATGGAGATCGCCTCGTCATCGGTTTCAAACCGAAACAGCGGCGCAACGGGCCCGAACGTTTCCTCGCGGGCGATCAACATGTCCTGAGTGGCGTCAGTGAGGATAGTGGGTTCAAAGAAAGTTCCGCCAAGGACGTGGGCTCGACCACCCAGAGCAACCTTTGCGCCCTTCGATGTAGCGTCTTCAATGTGCCGTTTGACTTTGGTTAACGCCGCGTCGTTGATCAGTGGTCCCTGCTGGGTCTCGCCTTCAAGCCCGGGACCAACGACCATTTTGCTGACAGCAGTCTTCAGCTTTTCGGCAAAGGCGTCGTAAACGCCGGCCTGAACGTAAACTCGGTTTGCGCAGACGCAGGTCTGTCCTGTATTGCGGTACTTCGAGGCCATAAGGCCTGCAACAGCCGCGTCCAAGTCGGCATCATCGAACACGATGAAGGGGGCATTGCCACCGAGTTCCAAACTGACCTTTTTAACGGTGTCGCTTGCTTGTCGCATCAGGAGCTTCCCGACCGGCGTAGATCCGGTAAACGAAACTTTGCGCACAATAGGGTTACCTGTCAGCTCGCTACCCACAGAGACTGCATTAGGTTTGGAACAGGTGATGATGTTGATCAGACCGGCCGGTACACCCGCTTCTTCCGCCAGTGCGGTAATGGCCAGCGCGGAGAGAGGGGTATCCTCGGCGGGTTTTACTACCACAGGGCAGCCGGCAGCTAGCGCTGGCGCAACTTTACGAGTAATCATGGCTATCGGAAAGTTCCAGGGGGTGATAGCTGCTACCACGCCAACCGGTTGTTTGATTACAACGATGCGCTTGTCCTTTCCATGCCCGGGAATAACATCACCGTAGGCCCGTTTTGCTTCCTCGGCGAACCATTCGATAAAGCTTGCTCCGTAACCGACTTCGCCTCGTGATTCCGCCAAAGGCTTTCCTTGCTCAGCGGTCATCAGACGAGCAAGATCCTCTTGGTTGGCCATGAGTAGATTGAACCATTTGCGCATTATGATGGCGCGCTCTTTGGCGGGGGTGGAACGCCACGCGGGCCAGGCGGCTTCCGCCGCCTCAATCGCTACACGAGTGTCAGTGTCATCCATGTCTGGCACCGTTGCCAACTGATCACCGTTGGCCGGATTGGTCACGGCAAAAGTCTTCCCCGACTTAGCCATCATCCATTGGCCATTGATATAGGCCTGTTCGCGCAGAAGTTCGCGATTCTTTAATTCAAGAGACATGAGTTACCTCAATCAATTAATAGTGTGACCAAATCAGAAAGCGGCCTTGTAGATTGCCAAGGCATCAGTTTCAGACACTTCCCTGGGGTTGTTCACAAGGAGCCGAGTTTGCTTCATGGCATCTGAAGCCAAGGTGGCCAGATCTGCCTCCCCAATCCCGACCTCACGCAGAGTTTGCTCTAGCCCCAGATCAGCACTCAGAGCCTCAAGACGGTCGATGAACTGATTCACCCTCTTATCGGCAGGTGCAGCGGCCAGATCCGGAAAGACATCGGTGGCCAGAATTGCATAGGCTTCGCCACAGCTTTCCGCGTTAAAACGCATGACGTGCGGCAGCACCAGTGCGTTGGAAAGGCCGTGGGGTACATGGAAAATTCCGCCGATCGGGTAGGCAAGAGCATGCACTGCAGCCACTGGCGAGTTCGCAAAAGCCTGGCCGGCAAGCATTGCTCCGAGCAGCATGTCAGAGCGAGCCTTGACATTACTGCCATCCTTCACGGCCGTCTCGAGATTGGCTCCGAGCAAGCGGAGGGCTTCGCGAGCGAGGGCCTTGGAAACCGGATTGTTGTTTGCGGAAGCTGACGTATAGCTTTCAATTGCATGAACCATGGCATCGATTCCAGTAGCCGCGGTCACGTGAGCCGGCAGTCCGAGAGTCAATTCGGCATCCAGCAGAGCAATGTCCGGAAGCAGCTGGGGCGCAACGACGCCTTTTTTCTCGGTTTCACCAACAGTAATAATTGAGATCGGGGTAACCTCTGAGCCTGTTCCTGCTGTGGTTGGAATCTGAATCAGAGGCAAACGATTGCCTTTGGCCTGACCAACACCGTACACGTCGTCAAGCTTTTCTCCACCGCCAATAAGAAGCGCGATCAATTTGGCTACATCCATGGATGAGCCGCCACCAAATCCAATGACCCCATCCACCTCTGCTTCTCGGGCGTCGGCTAACGCTGCTTCTACGACCGACACGGGCGGGTCGGCAACCACGCCGTCGAATAATTCGTACTGCACACCTGCCTCACTGAGAGACTTTGTAGCTTCGTCGAGTAAGCCTGCCTTTATCAGCCCCGGATCTGTGACTAGCAGTACTTTATTGCCCATGTGCTCTTTAACGATTTCCCCCAGGCGCTTTATAGCGCCGGGCTCGCAAATAACGCTTTTGGTGGTGTTAAAAGTAAACGCAGTCATTTTTTCCTCCTAAGTCAGAGACGTGAGCGGCTCAACGCTGCCACGTTCAATCTGAAACGCTTTGTCAACCAGATCTGCAGAGTGTGACTGATCCGATTCAGACAGCAAAACAGTCAGGCCTTCATCTTTGAGCGTGCTCAACACACTGGCGAGTCGTCTTGATAGTGCAGGTGCCACTCCCTCAAATGGTTCGTCCAGTAGCAACAAGTTGGTGCCGGTCATCATTGCACGGGCCAGTGCAACGAGCTTTTGCTGGCCGCCCGATAACTGAAGCGCTCGGCGATCGGAGAAGGACTCTACCTCGGGCATCATTTCGTAGATCCACGCAAGCCTGGCCTCTGCGTTGACGAGTTGGCAGGCCCACGCCGGTGCCATGATATTTTCCTCAACCGTAAGATCAGGTACGAGACGACGATCCTCTGGCATATAGCCAATGGACATGCCGGCGCGCTCAAAAGACCCCTGATTGGTCATATCTTCGCCATTGATCAGTATTTGGCCGGCTTTCAGCTTGATAAGGCCCATAATTGATCGGAGTGACGTCGTTTTTCCGGCGCCGTTGCGCCCGATCAGCCCAACCATAGAACCCTTGCTGACGGAAAAGCTGACGTCCCGGAGAATAGTGGTGCCGGCAATCTCCGTCGTAACATTCTTAAGTTCTAACATGGGCAGACTCCTTGCTTATAATGGCCTCGCTTTCGCCAAGATCGAGGTGATGCCCAACCACTAATTCCTGGACTTTCGCGTCGGACAAAACGGTTTGGGTGGGACCGTCCGCTAGAACCCGGCCGTCGTAAAACGCGAGAACTCGGTCGGCGTAACGCAGAACGACTTCCATATCGTGCTCCACGAACATTGTTGCAGCATCACTTTTCCGGACAGCCGCCATAACGGTGTCCATCAGCAGGAATTTATCCTCGATGGCAACCCCTGAGGTTGGTTCATCGAGTAGCATTAGCCCGGGCTCAGCGAGCATTGCCATGGCAATGTCCAACAGCTTGCGAACTCCCTGGGGCAGAGTAGAGACAACCTCCTCCGCATACTGCTCGATCTCATATTCGCGCAGTACAGAGAGAGCCTTTTCAACTTTTTCCTTGGATCTGAGAGGCTTTAGAAAGCTCAATTTACGGTCAACTGAGAAACCGAACGCGATCAGCATATTCTCCACAACCGTAAGTTCCTGGAATAGTTGAGGCACCTGAAAGGAGCGACCAACGCCCGCCAACGAGACGTCCCTGGGTGACTTGCCGATGATGGATTTACCACGCACGAGAATGTCGCCACCGGACGGTTGGATATAGCCCGTTACCATGTTGATGAAGGTAGTCTTGCCAGCCCCGTTAGAGCCGATAACTCCAACTACCTCGCCTGTATTCAGTTCAATATTGATGTCGGTAGCGGCAGTGACTGCGCCAAACGTTCGCTCCAGATTGACCGTTTTCAACAAAGCGCTCATGACGTTTTCCTCGCTTTCTTGTTTTGGAATCGTTCAACCAGGGACCACAGACCGGACGGCATGAACAGGATGATTGCTAGCAGGGCAAAGCCCAGAATCATTTGCCAGGTGTAAGGCGACACGGCGAACGCATAAGTGCGCAGCGCTTCGAACAGAACGGCTGCAACGATCGGGGCGGCTACATGAGCAGTCCCGCCCATCAGCGCTATAAATACGAACTCGCCCGAAGTGGTCCAATACGCCATCTCTGGATCAACGTGACCGCTTACCAGAGCGGTAATAGTGCCACCAATAGCTGCCAGAGCCGCCGCGATTATGTACTTTACATACACCACACGGAACACAGAGCCGCCCAGATACTCCAATCGAATTTCGTTTTCTCGAACGGCCTCACCGGCGTAACCGGAAAGAGATTTCAGGTACCGCCATGCGACAGCTCCAAGAACGATTACGAGGAATACTGCGACAATCAGAACCAGGTCTGATGAAGCTTCAGCACCTGGAGTCCAACCCAATAAGCTCGGATTGGCAACGTTAAAACCATCGGTAGATCCAAGGAACTGATTGCGGACCAGCAAGCCGTAAAGAATCATCGAGAAAGCCATCGAAAACATTGCGAAGAAGATCTCTCGATATCGACACAGTAGCAGGCCAATGATGGCTGCTATGGCAACGCTGGCTGCAACAGACGCAAGCATGATGACCAGAATGTCAGTGACTCCCACGAACTGTGTCAGCATGCCGGCAACGTAGGCGCCGACGCAGTAATAGAGGCCTTGGCCAAAGGAAACCAGGCCAGCACGCATGAGAAGGACCAGACCGAGAACTACCAGGCCTTTACCCATCGCGATGGTAAACAGGTAGGACATCCACTGCGGCAGCAGGAGGCCGCCAGCAATGACTACCAACCCGAGAACAAATAAGAGCGCTAGGGATCTTGTTTTCATTAGATTTTCCTCGCGTTGGCAACGGCAAAGAGGCCTTGTGGGCGAAATGCCAACACGAGGCCCATGACCGCGTAGATAACGAACAGTTCAACCTCTGGGTACAGATGCACGGCCGCTGCTCGCGCCATGCCAACGATCAGAGCACCGACCAGAGCACCGGTAATGCTTCCAAGGCCTCCAATCACGACCACAGCGAACGCCAGTACGATGACCTCTATGCCCATGCCTGGCACGACGGAGAGGCCCGGGGCAGTCAGAGCTCCAGCGAGTGATCCGATACCAGCTCCAATCAGAAAGGTAATGGTGAAGATTCGAGCAACGTTGATGCCGAGTGCGCTGGCTATCTCACGATCGTGAATGACTACTCGAAGCAGTTTTCCGTTGCGTGTGCGGTTCAGGCCATACCAGAGCGCGAGACCGATCAGTATGCTCACGCCGATAAGCATGAAATCGTAATTAGCGAAGGATAATCCGGCGAACTTTGTTCGACCCAGTAGGGTGTAGGGTTGGTAAGCAAAGTAGGGCTCAACCCCCCATATCAGCTTGATGGCATCTTCCATGATGAGCAGGACGCCATAGGTGACCAGAATCATGACGACCTCGTCCCTGCCATACATGAACCTCAGAAGGCCTCGTTCAACCAGAAGCCCAACGGAAATGCCGGCGACAAGGGCGGCGGCGATCAGCGCGACAAAACTGAACCAGGGAACAGAACCGGTAGAAAAATACCAACCAACCATAGCAGCACCAGAGTACGCGCCAAGGGCGTAAAAGCTGCCATGGGACATATTGAGGATTCGCATGACCCCGTAAATCAGGGTCAGGCCGGCAGAAATGATGAACAGCCATGAGGCGTAGACCGAACCATCCACCAGTATTGCAAGAAGTTGTTTCATTGTAAGACTCCCGATGCTTTGCACAGACCTCGACTGCAGACCGGGCCATCTTCCGGTCGGGGAGGGGTGAAAGATCGTTGGAAAGTCTCATCGGGACCGGATGGTCCCGATGAGCATGTTGCTAGGTCAGTAGGCTCAGTTACACTCGGCACCTGGCATGCCGGCTTTGATCCACTCTACAGTCTCTGCGCCTTCCGGCGGGTTGACGCAATCTGCCGGGTAGCGGGTAATGTCGGTAAAGGTGATTTCACCGTCCACACGTTTGAGGCGACCGTAGACCATCTCTGTTGCAGCCTGATGGCCCTTGCCGCGACTCATTTCAACCCGGCCGCCCGGACCGTCAAATTCGAGACCTTCAAAGGCAGTGATTACCTCCTCAGTAGACGCACCAACTCCGGCCTTATCTTGAGCCAGCTTTAGGCCAATCAGCGCATGAGCCATGTGGTAGGCAGGGAAAGTCGGCGGTGTGCCGAAACGCTCTGTGAACTCGGTCTGGAACCAAGTGTTTAGTTCACTTTCCGGAGCAAATGGACCGAAGGGACCACGGGCACCAATGATGGCGCCGTCTGGCAGGTGTTCGCCAAGGCTGTTGAGTGCAGTTTCGCCAGCAGTGAAGATTACCTGGTTGTCCGCCAGCAGACCACGAGCGGCCGCCTGGAGTACGAATGCGTCTGTGTCACCGCCCCAGAAAGATGTGTGAATGACATCTGCGGAGTTCACTTGCAGGGCAGAAATCTCGGCGCCGTACTGGCCCGCGAACAATTTGGGGAATTGTTCCGTAGTGATTTCAATGTCCCCGCCGCGAAGGACCTTTAGAGTCTCGGTAAAATCGCGCCAGCTGTCGTGACCCCAAGAGTAGTTCTGGTTTATGCCTGCGACAGATTCCAGGTTGGGAACGTTTTCGTGAACGTAGCGGGCCGCCGCGATGTTGTCCATGCTGGCGGTAGAGTGGGTGCGGAAAACATACTCGTAGTCAGCTTCCTCGAAGACCCGAGGTGTGCCGCAGTCGAACAATACGGTCAGCATCTTGAGCTCTTCGGCGACCGCCGGAATGGCGAGACAGTCGCCGGAAGAGATGTAGCCTACGACCGCATCGACGCCATCGCGCTGAACGAGGTTTCGGAATTCTGAGGTTTGTTTCGTCGCACCACCAGCTTCGTCAACATAGACAGGTGTAATCATACGTCCGTCAATTCCCTTGCCCTCAATAGGGGCGGGTAGGGTGCCGTCGTTGATAGCATCGATTACCAGGTCGGCAGCGTTCTTTGCGGGAATTCCGAAAGGCCCGGAAGCGGCGCCTGAGAGAAAGGTTACAAGGCCCAGTTTGTATTCTTCATTGGCGTAAGCATTGAGACTCATGGCACCTGTAGTCATGGCACAGGCGACCGTCGCTGCGGTAAGCAGGGGACGTTTCATATCAGATCTCCAGACTGTTGTTCTTGTGTCGTTTGGTTGGACAACCAGTGTTGTTTTTTTCCGGTGTCCTGCCCGACGTTTTTCAAGCCGGCCTAAGTCTGGTTGCACGCCCTATGCCAGAAATACTGCACTCCTAAGTGGCTGTTTTTGATGGAGATAGGATTTAGCGTAAGGTTTTTTGAAGGCGATGAGCGCAATCCGCTCATGTTGGGTGAGCGCAGATGAGCGATTTTCGCTCATTCTTTTGCAGAATGAACTTGCTCGTAATCAGACGGGTAATAGATTCGCCAATTACCGAGCATTACCTTCGCTGGAGGGTAGCGAGGATCCTTCACCGTCTCACCAATTGCCATTACTTGGCGGATTTGATGAGTCACTGGATCCATCGAGGATTGGAAACCCGGCGGATCCTCTGGCGTAGTCAGACTCAACTGTTCGAAAGCTCGCTCGATGCTTTCGAGATCCTTGTAATTTCCGCCTGCCTGGCGTGCTGCTTCGGCAATTGCAAGTATGCCAGTAAACGCACCTTGAGCCCCGGAGGAGGGGTAGTAGCCGGCTTGCCGCTGGAATTCTTTTACAAACCACAGATTGAAATCAGTTTCGGGCCAGTTGTTGTGATGGCGAGATGCTAGTAACAATCCCAGAGGCATACGATCCCCAAGGTGAGCAAAAATCTCGTAGTCGCCCCCTTTTTCAAAGTTTGCGAAGCGTGAAACGTCGAACAACCGGGTGTCAGTAGCCTGGGTGACGAAAGCAACGAAATCTCCTCCCCATAGGCTATTCACGACCAAGTCGGGTTCTTGGCGTATCAGCTCATTGATGTAGTGGCTGTAGTCTGGCTCACTCAACCTCGGCCAGAGCGCACCAGCAATTTCGTAATTCACGCCTAATCGATCCAGAGCCTCGCGAAAATCGGCCCACACCTGATAACCGTATTCGTAGTCGGGACCGAGGTACGAGATTCGAAGCGGTTTTTTCTTCAAGTGGTCATCAAAGTAGTCTCTGATAAAGAGCGCTCCTGCAGTCATCGATTGACGGGTGTCGTTCGTCACACGGAAATAGCGATCGTGGAAAAATTCATCGGTTAGCCTGGATGAAGCGTGGTCTGTACCGACAAAAAACGCATTCGCGGAAGCTGCAATTTCTGTAACTTGAATGGCAACCGATGAGTTAACTACGCCACAGAGGAATGAGGCTTGCTCTTCTTCGACAAATCGTTTTGCGATCGTAACCGCGGTTGAACGTTTGGATTTGGTGTCCCCAAGTAAAACCCTGAGCCGTGGCAGTGTCGTCAATCCTTGCTGTTCAATGTATTGAAGCGCGAGCCGTATACCCACTACGGAATCTCGACCCAGGACACCTGCTCGTCCGGTCATGGGGTAAAGGCATCCAACGATAATATCCGCTGTATCCTCGCTTGCCCCCAAAGCGTCCAGCGCCTTGGAGGGCATTGCAAATGTGACGAGAACCACCAGACAGATTCCAACAAGGATACTGATAAATCGGTCGTGGGAAATTGGGATCACAGTTCGTCTCCGGTGAGCCCCAGTTTCTGCATTCTTCTTTTCAATGCATGTCTGGAAATTCCGAGGGAATTTGCGGCATCGCCCTTTCGGCCGTTGGATTGAGCCAATGCGTCCAAAATGCACTGAGCTTCCCGTTTTGCGATTTCACTGGTCAAGGATCCATGACTTTTGTTGCTCTCAGAACCCTTTTCGGTCACTGAGGTTTTTGTTTGAGCAGCTGAAGCAATGATTTCGGGTGGCAGTCGATCAACGTTAATGCTTTCACCGGCATGTAATATGGTCAGTCTCTCGATGGTGTTTCGGAGTTCCCTGATATTTCCCGGCCAATCGTAATTACAGAGTTTGGTAAGTGTTTCGGGTGTAAGCTTGATCGGCTTGCAACCCTCTTGCGCCGCAAGCTCTGTAGCGAAGTTCGATGTCAGCACTGGGATATCGTCCTTGCGCTCAGCCAGAGACGGGATCGTCAGTGGCATAACATTCAGACGGTAGAACAGGTCCTCACGAAATGTTCCCGCCTGAGCCTCAGTCTGAAGATCTCTGTTACTGGCCGCGATGACACGCAGATCGGCATCAATCTCTTTCTGACCGCCCACCGCGCGAAAACGGTGGGTTTCGAGGAAGGTTAATAGCTTTGCCTGGAGGGGAAACGGCAGCTCACCAATCTCATCCAGGAACAGAGTGCCCCCGGTGGCTAATTCAACTAGGCCAGTTCGGCGCTTATCAGCACCGGTGTATGCCCCTTTTTCTGCGCCAAACAGTTCAGCTTCCAACAGGTTTTCAGGCAGCGAAGCGCAATTTACCGATACGAACGGCGCGGCTTTGTCTTTTGTGGCGTGCAAAGCTTTCGCAATGAGAGTTTTCCCGCTACCCGATGGTCCCTGGAGAAGTATGGTGCGTGCGGAGCTTTTACCGATGCGCTCGACTTGATCGAGTAGCTTGCGCATGGCCGAGGAGTGGCCAACAAGGCCGTGAACGTCAGCTTCCCGCTCTCTACGATAGGCCACTTCCTCTGTGAGTTGGCGATGCTTGTGATTGCGCTGAATCAGAAGAATCAGTTCGTCCAGGTCAAACGGTTTAGTGATGTAATCTTGTGCGCCTTTTTTGACTGCCTCGACAGCAGCACGAGTATCGCCATGGGCCGAAATCATGATCGTGATGGGCGGAGCCGGGAGTGCCTGGACCTGGTCAAGAACCTCAAAACCCGATTGGTCAGGCAATTTAAGATCGAGCAAGACCACGTCAGGTATCCGTTTTTCAATTTCGGCGAGTCCACTTCTTCCGTCATAGGCGGCGAAAACCGTCATTTCCTCTTCTTCGAGCGAAAACATCAGACTACTAACAAGATTTTTCTCGTCATCGATGATAAGGACGGTAGGCTTTCGCATTAAACGGATCCCTGGTTGTCGTTGTTCAAATAGAGCGGTAGTTTCAGAGTTACTTTTAGGCCCTCGCCAGAAACGCTTTGGAAACGAAGGTTGCCTTGATTAGCCTGCGCGAGCTGTCTGCAAATGGCCAGGCCGAGGCCGGTGCCGTTGGTTTTCGTTGTGAAGAAAGGCTCCGTCAGGTGGCTAAGGTGGTCCGCGCTAACGCCGGGACCGTTATCGCTGACAGAAACATAAACTGCCAAGCCTTGCTGTTTGGTTCGAATAGTAACCCGGCCCCCAATACCTTCCATTGCCTGAATTGCGTTCATTACCAGATTCATAACTATCTGGCGGACCTGTGAAGAGTCGGCCCATGCGTAAACAGGTTCATGCTCAACTTGCACCAACTCAATTTCATGGCGATGTGCCACTGCGTCGGCGAGAATTTTCACTGTTTCAACAACTTCGATAATATTGACCTTGCTTGCCTTGGCTTCTCTCGGGCGAGCATAATCCAAGAGTAGTTGGACAACGTCGTTTACTCGGTCGATCTCATGGTCAACTGATTCCATTAATTTTTGGCGTTTAGGATCCGACTCTTTCCGCGACAGGGCCTGAATTGTAGTTTTTATGGTTGCGAGAGGATTTCTAATTTCGTGTGCAACGCCCGCAGAGAATTGTCCGAGTATGGCACGACGCTCGACGTCCACCATGCTCTTCACTAGCCGCCTGAGACGAAGACGCATACGCTCAAGGGCGAAAGCCAGATAACCTATTTCCGCTGTACCCTCAGTGTGAAGCGGGGTATCGAAATCTCCTCCAGCAACCCTGTCGGCTCCCTCAATTAAAGGCGTAACCTGTTTTTCCAATCTTTTAGAGAGGTGACGGGACAACAAAATAACGGCCAAAGCTGCTCCAGAGGCCAGAAGGATTAACCCGAATCTCGCCGACTCTAAGGGACCAAGCAGGGGGTCGCCTAGCCATTGAAGGCGTATGTGCCAGCCCTCGATGAAATCATTCGAGTTGATGTCCTTGGCCGAATGGGAGGTCTTTCCGGGTATGTTTCCTACGGCAGTAATCGGTACATTCTGGGGCGTTACGACAAGAGGGCTTTGCAAACCAGTGAGGCTTAGGTCCTTCACCTGATCGGTAAGGCCCGCCAGGCGGACAACGAGGCCGACCCAGGCATCTGGGGCCGGATTAAGCCCCGTGGGGCTGAGTCGAAGAATGAACCAACCGGGCCGACTATCGGTTGGTAGGGCAGGGCCGATTATTTCTCCGTTGGTAAATGGAGTAATGGGCAGTTCGTCTAACTCCACTTGGTCCAGCAACGTCTGGGTTAGGTACCACATGGGCACCTCGAACTTGGAGGGTTTGACCACCACGCCATAAAGATGAGGACTATCGAGAGCCTGGCGTAGCTGTCCCATTACCTCCGCACTTGGCTCCTCATTGGGGCTGGCCGTGGTTAACCAGTCGAAAACCTCGGGTATGTCGGCAAGAGCCTCAAGCTCATAGATTCTTTCTTGAAGAAAGGTTCTTAAGAGGTTCTCTGCACCAGCAAGTCGAGCGTTCGTCCGACTCTCTGTCACCTTTTCAAGCGCTTTCACATACTGAGTGTCGTACATGAAGGCCAGAACGATGAGTGGCACGAGGGCAATTACAAGCGCGCTGAAGAGATATCGCCTTGCAAGCCCATTTCTACGGAGGATCCTCACGCGAGGAGAAGTGGAGGCATCATGTTTTATTATGCTTTTCATGTGATGAGCATATAGGGACTTAAGCGGTCATGGAATATTATATGAAAATGACCTCATGACCTCATGACCTCATGACCTCATGACCTCATGACCTCATGACCTCGTGTCCTCTGGAAGCGATGGCAATTGCGCGAAGAGACTGGAGTTTCGAGCGTGGCCTTTGGCTATCTGAGCGCAGTCGCAGTTCAACTCTTAATCTAAACACCAGAAATAGGACGGAACTAACGTAGCAGGCACAAAAAAAGCCAGTTCTTACGGGATAGTAAGTAACTGACTTTCTTGGCAGGAGTGGTAGGACCACCCAGATTCGAACTGGGGACCTCTACCATGTCAAGGTAGCGCTCTAACCAACTGAGCTATGGTCCTGTGTCCTGCAACGGGGACGAAATATACTGATTCAGCCGGTGCCGGTCAACCACTTTTATGCGGTTTTCCGGTTCCTTAGTTTCTCTTTGATCACTTTGCTCAGAACTGCCCACCGGTTGACGATTAATGCTGCGAAGATGAGACCGCAGCCGGCCAGCTGAACGCTGGTCATTGTCTCGCCAAACCAGCCTGCCGCGAACAGGGCCACCCACACCGGCTCCAGTATCAGAATAACCACGCCATGGCTGTTTGCAGACAGGCTCTGGGCCAGGGTCTGAAGCAGGAAGCGGCCGGCTGTGCCAATGACGGCACTGGCCACCACCCACCACACCAGCATTGGTGAGACGTTATTGAGGGTAGGCCGCCAGGGTTCCATGATCATGGATTCAGTCAAGGTGAGGACGCCAACCGTCAGCAGCGCAATGGCCGTGAGGGGCAGGGCGGGTACCCGATGTTTTTCCACGGTCTTGCCCGCCCGGTTAATGAACGTTCGCTGGTTGGCCGCGCGGGTATTGAGATTGAAATACAGGGCGAAGATCGTCGCGGCCATGACGAAGAAAATCTGGCCGGCTTCTGGTCGGAAGCCGTTTTCCAGGGATAGAAATGCCAGCCCGGCAACCGCAATGGGAATGGCCAGCCACGTACTTGGAGGCTGTGCTTCCTTGAACACCAACCGGGCGATGATGGGAACAATGACCACACCCAGGCTGGTCAGGAAGGCTCCTTCGCCCAGGCTGGTTATATGGACCAGGCCCATCACCCAGCAGGTCATAGCCGTGCCGAACACCAGGCCGACACCGACACTTCGACGAAGTTGATCAAAGCTGAGTTTCATCAGCGCGCGGCGAGCGAAAAACGCCAGGACTGTGCCGGCAATCAGAAACCTGGCGGCCATGAACATCAGCGGGGGCATCAGTAGTATGGCCTCTTTGGAGAACATCCAGCTGATGGCTGCGAACAGGGTGACAACAACCAGAAGAAGGTCGGATTTGTGGGTGTCAGACATCGGTTTTCGCTTGCCGGCAATGGGTGAATCAAACGGGGAAGCGAACCAATGTATAGTTTGCGAACTAAAAAGAAAAGATGGGTAGAACTACCGAGGCAGGATGTGGCTCTTCCCTGAGCCTTTCATTTGCACAGTCCAGATGCGTTTAGTTATTCAGCGTTGTGTAAACCAGATTGGACATGTCGGTCTGATCTGAGCCGGGCACCTCAATGTATCGGTCACCGGATCCCCACCACTGCCACCAGGCGCGCTTGTTGTAAGTGCGACTGGCGAAATCCACCTGTAAACCGTTCAGGGTGGTGTTGTTCACTACCGGCACGGAGATGTTGCCCGTCTCGGACCCCAGCACACCGCTGTGGGTCACGCCCTCGTTCATCAGTACCGGGTAATGGTTGTAGTACAGAGCGCCCGGGCCATTCTGGCTGGTTACCTTGCCCGCCAGGCTGATGCTGGAAGAGCAGGAATCGATGCCGGCGGCGGAGGTTGCCCCACAAGCCGAGTGGGTGGGAACCACACCATCGTCGGTGCCGGCTATGAACGGTTTGGTGATACCGCCATAGGACGAGCCACCGGCCACAAAGCGTAGCCGGGGGATAGAATTCGGGCTCACTGCCAGATTGCGCGCTGCGTTGGTCTGCAGGTCGTTCAC
>JAWWAT010000019.1:0-18365 GCA_033721635.1 Marinobacter sp.
ACCGCTGTTTGCTGGCCGGAGGCAATGGTCGCCAGGGTCTCACCAAAGCCCGGTGCACCGTCCCAGAGCATGGCGGGTTCCGCCCAGTTGGTTGTCATGGCAACCGGGAATGAGACCAGAACCAGGGCATAGCCCACCATGGCGGGGTTGAACGGATTTGAGCCCAGCCCGCCATACAGTTGCTTGGCCACAACGATGGCTGAAATCACCGCGACGGCTGAGACCCACCAGGGCGCAAACTGAGGCAGTGACAGGCCCAGCAGAAGGCCGGTGACGGCGGCAGTGTTGTCTCTGATGAAGAATGCGACGGGCTTCTTTCTGAGCTTGAGCAGGGCAGCCTCGGAGGCAATGGCAACGGCGATACAGAAGACCACGTTGATCAGGTTGCCCCAGCCAAAAAACAGCGTCTGGGCCAACAGGCCAGGCAAGGCCGCAATAAGCACCCACAACATCACACGGGACGTTGGCCGGGCACGGTGTGCGTGGGGCGATGACTGCTGAACGAATGCCATGGGTGTGGTGCCTGATCTCGGTTAGTGGGTTGGCTGGGATTCAGTTGAACCGGCGGCCAGCTTTTCTCTGGCTTCAGACAGAGCCTGTTCAGCCCGTTTTACCCGGTCGTGGTTCTTGGCCACGGCCCGCTCCAGCTTATCGACGTTGTCCGCCTGCTGGGCTTTGGCGTCATCAAGCATGCCCTGCATGGTGTCCAGTTTGGACTGGGCCTGGCTTAGCTGCTTTTCCAGGGCCTCAATATCCGGCTTTTGCTCTGCAGGCGGGGCACTAGGGGCCGGTGGCGCACTGGCGGCAGGCGGCTGAGCTGCCTCGGCCTTTGCTTTCTTGCGTGCCAGGGCCTGTTCAACCAGTGCGGACTTGGCGGCCCGCTCATCAACGGCCTCACCCTCGTCTGCGGCTTTTTCGGCTTCGGCCTGCTTCTTGGCCGCCGCTTCGGCAGCGGCCTTTGCGCGCTCCTGCCGCCTGAGCTCTTTCTCCTGCTGCTCGCGCTCAAGGCGGGCCTGGCGGGCCTCGAACCGCTCGCGAGCCCGGTCTGCCTTCAGCTGCTCGGCCTGTTGGGCACGGATCTCGCCTTTGGCGAATCGATAGTACTGAACCAGCGGAATGGAGCTCGGGCACACGTAAGAGCAGGCTCCGCACTCAATGCAGTCAAACAGGTTCAGGTGCTCCGCTTTTTCAAATTCGGTTGCCTTGGCGTGCCAGAAAAGCTGTTGCGGTAATAATTCCATGGGGCAGACTTCGGCACATTGTCCACAGCGAATGCACGGCTGCTCAGGCGGTGGTGCTGGCAATTCATCGGCCGTCGCGGCGATCACGCAGTTGGTGGTTTTGATCACCGGTACTGCTTCCGTTGTCAGCGTGTAGCCCATCATGGGGCCGCCGAGGACCAGGCGGCTGACGGCATCCTGGTTCACGCCTGCCTGCTCCAGCAAATGCTCAATCGGCGTGCCAATCAGTGCTTCGAAATTACCCGGCTCCCGCACGGCTTCTCCGGTGATGGTCACCACACGGGAAATTAGCGGTGTTCCCTCAAAAACCGCCTGTCCTACGGCCACGGCGGTTCCGATGTTCTGGCACATCACTCCGATATCGGCCGGTATGCCGCCGCTGGGCACTTCCATGCCAGTCAGTATCTGGATCAGCTGCTTCTCACCACCTGAGGGATACTTGGTTGGAATAACGGCAATTTCGGTCTGGGTGCCTTCGGTTGCTTTTCGAAGAGCGGCAATGGCCTCCGGCTTGTTATCTTCGATGCCGATCACGCAACGCTCGGGGCGCAGAATCCAGGCCATGATTTTCAGGCCGGCGACCACCTCATCGGCTTTCTCCCGCATGGTCATGTCGTCAGCGGTGATGTAAGGCTCGCATTCGGCACCGTTGAGGATGAGCGTGCTTACCTTGCGATCCCGTGGTGGCCGGAGTTTGATGTTGGTGGGAAAGCCGGCGCCGCCCATGCCGGAGATGCCGGCGTCACGGATGATCTGCAGTACCTGGTCCCGCTCCAGTGAACGGTAATCCTTGATGGGATTGCGCTGGCACCACTGGTCCTCACCATCCGGTTTCAGGGTGATGCACCGGTCGGCCATACCGGAAGGATGGGGCACAGGGTAGTCGGCAATGCTTTCAATGACGCCGGACGTCGGGGCATGAACGGGAACGCCCATGCCCGTTTTCACATCGGCAAGTTTCTGTCCCTTCAATACCCGTTCGCCCACCTCGACAATGGCTTCGGCTGGATCGCCAATGTGCTGCTGAAGTGGCAGAACCAGGCAGTCCGGTACGCCGGCGTTGCGAATTGGGCGGGCGGTGGAAACGTCTTTGTGCTCCGGAGGATGGATGCCGCCGGAGAAGTCCCAGAGTTGAGTCATCAGGCGCTGGCTCCCTGGCGATCGGTGGCAATGAGTCCGGATTTTGGCGGTGTCCAGGTCCAGGTGCGAATATCCGGTTCCACGGTCACCATGTCGATGCAGTCCACAGGGCAGGGATCGACGCACAGATCACATCCGGTGCATTCGCTCTCAATGACCGTGTGCATGTGTTTGGCGGCGCCGAGAATGGCATCCACGGGGCAGGCCTGGATGCACTTTGTGCAACCGATGCACTCGTCTTCGCGAATAACGGCAACCCGTTTGACCTGTTCGACACCATGCTCCGCATCCAGTGGTTCCGGCTCGACATCCAACAGGTCTGCCAGAGCCTTGATGGTGGACTCGCCGCCTGGCGGGCACTTATTGATGGGGCCGCCTTCGGCGATGGACTCGGCATAGGGCCGGCAGCCCGGATAGCCGCACTGGCCGCACTGGGTCTGGGGCAGAAGGGCATCGATCTGATCGACCAGGGGATTGCCTTCGACCCTGAATCGTTCAGCGGCAAATCCAAGCAAACCGCCGAAAACCACGGCGAGGGCCAGAAGAACCACAACGGCAACAAGAACGCTTGTCCACATAACCTGTTACTCCTAATCCCGTCAGCCGGTCACACGCTGACCAGGCCGCCAAAGCCCAGGAAAGCCAGAGCCATCAGCCCGGCCGTAACAAGGCCGATAGCGGCACCGCGAAAGGCAACCGGAACATCGGCCACGGCGATGCGCTCACGCATGGCAGCGAACAGCACCAGAACCATGGAAAAGCCCGCCGCTGCCCCAAATCCATACAATACCGACTCAACGAAGTTGTTGTTCTTGTTGATGTTCAGAAGGGCGACGCCAAGCACCGCGCAATTCGTGGTGATCAGCGGAAGGAAAATACCCAGCACCCTGTAGAGCAATGGGCTTGTCTTGCGAACCACCATCTCGGTGAACTGCACCACCACAGCAATCACCAGAATGAACGTGATGGTTCTCAGAAACGCCAGATCCAGCGGCTCAAGCAGATAGGTGTAGGCAAGGTAGCTGCAGACTGATGCCAGGGTCAGCACGAACGTGGTGGCCAGCGACATGCCCATGGCTGTCTCCAGTTTTCCGGAGACGCCCATGAACGGGCACAGGCCCAGGAACTGAACCAGTACAAAATTGTTCACCAGAATGGTGCTGACCAGAATCAGCAGATATTCGGTCATTTACCTTGCTCCATCGGCACCTGTAAGCGCTCGGCCCGGTTGCCTTCACATAATCCGCATGCCGGGCGTGGCGCCGGAATCCGGAGACAGGATGAAAATATCCTTGCCACCGGGGCCTGCCGCCAGAACCATGCCCTCGGACATGCCGAACTTCATCTTCCGTGGCTTGAGGTTGGCAACCATTACGGTCAGGCGTCCCTCGAGATCTTCCGGCCTGTAGGCTGACTTGATACCAGCAAACACGTTGCGCTCGCCATGCCCTACGTCAAGGGTAAGACGAAGAAGCTTGTCGGCACCTTCCACGTGCTCGGCTTTGACAATTTTAACGACCCGAAGATCCACTTTCGCGAAATCGCCAAATTCTATTTCATCCGCTATGGGCTCAAGATTGGCAGCAGGTGCCGGTTTGCCGGTCGCTGCAGGCAACTCCTCCTTGGAAGCATCCAGCATTTTCTCGATCTGGGCCATGTCCACGCGGTTCATTAGCGGCTTGAACTTGTTGATGCCGTGGTTTTCCAGGCGTTCGCTGCGGTTGTTCCAGTCCAGTGGCGCATTCAGGAACGCCTCGGAAGCCTTGGCGGTCTCCGGCAGTACCGGCGCCAGATACGTCATCAGAAGATGGAACATGTTGATGGCGTTGGTACAGATAGCCTGCAGGTTCTCGTCCTGGCCTTCCTGCTTGGCGATCACCCAGGGCTGCTCGTCGTTGACGTACTGGTTGGCAATGTCAGCCAACTCCATGATCCGACGCATCGCGCGGCCGAATTCCCGGGTCTCGTAGAATTCCTCGATTTCCTTGCCGGCTTCGATGAATTCTTTCAGTTTTGCGTGCTCGGTCACCTGGCCAAGCTGGCCGTCGAAGCGCTTGGTGATGAAACCGGCACTGCGGCTGGCAATGTTGACCACCTTGCCAACCAGATCCGAGTTCACCCGTGCCGCAAAGTCCTCCAGGTTCAGGTCCATGTCATCCACGCTGCCGGTCAGCTTGGCGGCGAAGTAGTAGCGCAGGTATTCCGGGTTCAGGTGATCCAGATAGGTGCGTGCCATGATAAACGTGCCACGGGACTTGGACATCTTCTTGCCGTTAACAGTGACAAAGCCGTGGGCCCAGACTGCCGTCGGTGTGCGAAAGCCTGCATCGTGCAGCATGGACGGCCAGAACAGCGCGTGGAAGTTGATAATGTCCTTGCCGATGAAGTGGTAGACCTCGGCGGTGGAATCGGCCTTCCAGAAGTGCTCGAAATCGATGCCTTCCCGGTTGCAGAGGTTCTTGAAGCTGGCGAGATAGCCGATCGGCGCATCCAGCCACACATAGAAGTACTTGCCCGGTGCGTCCGGAATCTCGAAACCGAAGTAGGGCGCATCACGGCTGATGTCCCACTCCTGCAGACCAGCGTCCAGCCATTCTGCGAGTTTGTTGGCGACCTGGGGCTGCAGAGTGCCGCTGCGGGTCCATTTGGCGAGAAAGTCCTGGAAATCCGGCAGTTTGAAGAAATAGTGCTCGGACTCTTTCTCGATCGGTGTGGCGCCGGAAACCGCAGAGCGCGGGTTGATCAGCTCGGCCGGCGTGTAGGTAGCGCCACAGGCCTCGCAGTTATCACCGTACTGGTCCTCAGTTTTGCACTTGGGGCAGGTGCCCTTGATGAACCGGTCCGCCAGGAACATGTTCTTTTCCGGGTCATAGGACTGGGTGATCTTGCGCGTGGCAATGTGCCCGTTTTCCTGAAGCTGACGGTAGATATATTCCGAGAACTGGCGGTTCTCTTCGGAATGGGTGGTGTAATAGTTGTCGAACCGGATGTGGAACCCGGCGAAGTCTTCCTGGTGTTCCTCGCGTATCCGGTCGATCAGCTGCTCGGAAGTAATGCCTTCCCGTTCGGCACGAAGCATGATGGCAGTGCCATGGGCATCATCGGCGCAAACGTAGTAGCAGTTCTGGCCCCGCATATTCTGGTAACGCACCCAGATGTCGGTCTGAATGTATTCCAGCAGGTGCCCCAGATGGATAGGGCCGTTGGCGTACGGCAGGGCGCTGGTAACCAGAATATCGCGCTGTTGCTTGCTCGCTTGCGTCATGGTGATGTCCGAACCTTATGTTGACACGGGTTGGAAAGACAAAACGGGGAACTGGTAGCTGTCTTGATTGATTGCCCCAGGTAAAGACCCCATATGGTCAGAAACGGGCACAGATGATACCTTCCGAGCAGATAATTTTCACCCGAATCACCCGTTTCCGTGCTTAAAATCGAGCATGAGCTTATTCCGGAGAACCCGATGACACAGATTTCCGAACAGGCCCTGCAAACAGCGGTTCGCGAGTACCGCGATCCTTACCTTAACAAGGACCTCTACGAACTGGGTGCCGTAAAGTCCCTGAGCGCCGATGAGAGCGGAAACGTCACCCTCATGGTCGAGCTGCCATACCCATCAAAAGGCATTGCAGGTGCCCTCAAGCAGCTGGTCGGTAACGCTCTGGAAGACGTCGACGGTGTCGAGAAAGTGGACGTCCACGTGGGCCAGAAAATCCACTCATACAAAGTCCAGAAAGACCTGCCTTCGGTACCCGGCGTGAAAAACATCATCGCCGTCGCCTCGGGCAAGGGTGGCGTTGGTAAATCCACCACCGCCGTCAACCTGGCTTTGGCACTTCAGGCCGAAGGTGCACGGGTTGGCATCCTCGACGCCGACATCTACGGCCCCAGCATCGGCATGATGCTGGGCGTGCCTGAAGGCAAACGCCCGGACACCCGCGAAAACAAATACTTCGTGCCCATGGATGCCCACGGCCTCCAGGCCAACTCCATGGCCTTCGTCGTCACCGAGAAAACCCCCATGGTCTGGCGCGGCCCCATGGTCAGCGGCGCCGTGATGCAACTGCTCCAGCAGACCCTCTGGAACGAACTCGACTACCTCATCGTCGACATGCCCCCCGGCACCGGCGACATCCAGCTCACCCTGGCACAGAAAGTCCCGGTCACCGGCGCCGTCATCGTCACCACACCCCAGGACATCGCCCTGCTGGACGGCAAAAAAGGCATCGAAATGTTCCGCAAAGTCGACATCCCCGTGCTGGGCGTGGTCGAAAACATGAGCGTCCACATCTGCAGCAACTGCGGCCACGAGGAACCTCTCTTCGGCCATGGCGGCGGCGAACGCATTGCTGAGGAATACGACACCACACTCCTCGGCCAGCTGCCCCTGCACATGACCATCCGCGAACAGACTGACGGCGGCACCCCCTCCGTGATTGCTGAACCGGACTCCGAAGTGGCCCGCCGTTACCGCGATATCGCGAGAAGGGTAGGCGCCGAACTCTCGACCCGCGAGCGGAATCTCTCCGGATCGATCTCAAGCGTTTCAGTAACCGAGCACTGACAGCGTCTCAGAGTTTGTGGCGTTTTACTCCGAAGTTAGTTCGTGGGCGCAGGAAAAGCCGTCCAAAAATGTCTGTGGCCAAGGATGGCCACAGTCAAGCGCACATGGATGTGCTCGTAGCGGTTTTTGGACGGCTTTTCCTGTGACCGCAGCCTCCAAGCTCAAGCAAAGCAGCCCCCAAGCTCAAGCAAATAAGTAAGCTGCTGAAGCTTCGACAGACCCAAAGGGAACAGGTAAACTACGCCCCAATTTTCCCAGTGGATACGAGACTTCGCCAATGAGCATCAAATCCGACAAGTGGATTCGCCGGATGTCCGAACAACACGGCATGATCGAACCGTATGAGAGCGGACAGGTTCGTGAAACCGAAAAAGGCCGCGTGATCTCCTACGGCACCTCCAGCTACGGCTACGACGTACGCTGCAGCAACGAATTCAAAATCTTCACCAACGTCCACTCCGCCACCGTGGACCCGAAGAACTTCGACGAAAACAGCTTCGTCAACTACACCGGCGACGTCTGCATCATTCCGCCGAACTCCTTTGCACTGGCCCGCACCGTTGAATACTTCCGTATCCCGCGAAGCGTCCTGACCATCTGCCTGGGCAAGTCCACCTATGCTCGTTGTGGCATTATCGTCAACGTCACCCCGCTCGAGCCGGAATGGGAAGGCCAGGTAACCCTGGAATTCTCCAACACCACCAACCTGCCGGCGAAGATCTACGCCAACGAAGGCGTGGCACAGATGCTCTTCTTTGAATCCGACGAGATCTGTGAAACCAGCTACAAAGACCGGGGCGGCAAATATCTTGGCCAGACCGGCGTGACCCTGCCCAGGACATGAACGCCAACCAGTTCCTGAAAGCCGTTTCACAACTGCAGGGCTGGCGCGAATGCGCCTTCCTGCTGGCCCTGGCTGAGCGTTCATTTCCGAATTACGCCCTGTTTGCCGATGCCATGGACCTGAAGACCGGGGCCAAAATGCGCCAGCTTCTGGACCTGGGCTGGGACCTGCTTCAGAAGGATGTCTCCGAATCGGCGATCCCGCAGCTGCTTGCTAAACTGGAAACCCTGTCGCCGGACGTAGAAGCCTACGACGCCTACGGTGTGTACCCGGCCTTCGACTTCTGTCAGCTTCTGGAGCAGGCGCTGCTGAACCGCCTGAACCCGGCCAAACACCGCGCTACCGATGCCTCTCAAATGGCCACCGGAACCGTGATGAACTTTATCGAGCTGTCCGAAGGGGAAGACCTCGAGGAAGGCGAACTCGTTCGTCTGCTTGATCATCACCCGTTGATGAAGGAAGACAAAACCTTCCAGCGCGAGCTGGTTCTTGAGCTCAAGCGTCAGCGCACACCAACCGATCAGTTCGTGGCCCGTCTCCGGAAGGATGCAGCCAACGAGGGCGTGAGTAACCTTGGCATTTCGCTGAGCGAATAAACGTTGGGGATTGAGCAGGCTACACTTCCGGTATTACCCGTTATTTTCAGATTAGGTCAGATGGATTTTACCCCATGAAACTCTCCGCTTTTGGTCGCAAGTTCACCGCCGATGCCGGCATCACATCCCTGATGGATGACCTGGGTAATGCCATGGCATCCGGCGACGACATGATTATGATGGGCGGCGGCAATCCGGGGCACATTCCCGAGATCCAGCAGAGAGTTCAGGAAATTCTGGCGGATATGAGCGGTAACCAGGACGACGTTCGTCGCCTGGTGGGCATCTACGATCCGCCCCAGGGCGAGAAGCAGTTTATCGCCTCACTCGCCGAACTGCTAAACAGGGAATATGGCTGGGGCCTGAAGCCTGAGAACATCGCGCTGACCAACGGCAGCCAAGCGGCGTTCTTCATGCTGTTTAATATGTTTGGCGGCGACTATGGCGAAGGCCAACGCAAGCATATCCTGTTGCCATTGGCACCCGAGTACATCGGCTACGCCGACGCCGGTATTGAGCCAGGTTTATTCCATGCGGTGCAGCCGGACATCTCGTTCACCGATGCCCACGAATTCAAGTACCGGGTGGATTTTGACGCCGTGGAAGTGACCGGCGAAACCGGGGCCATCTGCGTGTCGCGGCCTACCAATCCGACCGGCAACGTCGTTACTGACGAAGAGCTTGCTCGGCTTGAAGATCTCGCCCGCCAACACGACATTCCGCTGATCGTCGATGGCGCTTATGGCACACCATTTCCCAGCTTGCTGTTCGTGGACGCAACCCCCACCTGGAACGACCAGATTATCCTCTGCCTGAGCCTCTCGAAGCTTGGTTTGCCGGCAGCGCGGACTGGTATCGTGATTGCGGCCGAGCCGGTGATCAAGGCGTTGTCTGGCATTAATGCCATCATGAACCTGGCGACCGGCAGTTTTGGCGCCATGCTGGCAGAGCCGCTGGTTCGCTCCGGTGAGATATTGTCTCTGAGCCGGGATGTGGTTTGCCCGTTCTACAAGGCGAAGATGGAGCGGGCGGTGTCTGCTTTCCGGGAGGCCATGGGAGAGGACAGTTGCCGCTGGTACGTGCACAAGCCCGAGGGCGCCATGTTCCTGTGGCTATGGTTCCCGGACCTGCCGATCTCCAGCCTTGAGTTGTATCAGCGGTTGAAGAGCCGGGGGGTTCTGGTCGTTTCCGGGCACTATTTCTTCCCGGGGTTGCCGGAAGATGGCTGGAGGCACCGGCATGAGTGTCTGCGCGTGACCTACTCCCAGGACGACGATCGGGTTGCCGAGGGCCTCCGGATCATTGCCGACGAGGTCAAGGCCGTGTGGCGCGAGGCCGGGCGTGAGGTCTAGCGCTCGAACTCCGCTTCCTTGAGTTTCAATTCGTAGGTGCTGCCGTCCGGCTCCACCTGTCTGAGGCGGACGAGCAGGTAATTCTGTTCCGGTGAGAACCACATCAGGGTCTGGCGCTTGGAATCCTCGCGAACCTTCTCCGCCTTGAGAGTGGCGCTTTGTTTGTTGCCGGTGCTCATGTTCTCGCCATTGATCACCGCGAAGCGATCCGTGTCTATGGAGTTTCCGTCGAGCACCCGATAGGTCATATCCCGCTTGCCGTTCTTGATGTCCTGGTGAAGCTGGAGCTGATGCCCCAGCGGATCCAGCAGGCCTTCCTCCAGTTCCAGTTCAAAGGGCTTTCCCTTGTATTCCCCGGTAACGATGCCTTCGGACCAGTCGAAGTCGATGGAGTTCTTGCGGTCGCTAACCAGAAAACCGGATAAGCGATACCTGTATGTTATGGGTATGACGTGACCGTCTTCCCATCGGAAGACCAGGGATTCCTTGATGCTGACAATAAAGGAATCTACATCCGTGCGGTAAAGCCAGACCCCATTGCCCTGGGGGGCGAGTGAGCGTTTTGCGGTGCCATTGAGGGAGAGGCCTTTCTCCATGGCTGCAGTATAGCTGGCCTCAAAAGGAACTAGCTCTGCGTCGGTCTGTGCATGCAGAGTCACCGGCCCGACAAGAAGGCCGAGGCAGGTCAGCAGGGCCATGCAGCATGTTCTGGTGAGTCGTCGTGCAAGCATCTTGTTTAACCCGAACCGTTACCGTCATCAATAGCGACAGTGTAGCTGCTCGGGCAGGGTGCGGGGATGACAATTCGTTCAGGCTGTGGCTCAGTTGTCCGGCAGGCGCATCGGAACGTTCAGGGGCTCGCCATCGAACAGCACGTAATCACTGCCGAGTTGAATCCGCCCTTCGCAGAACCAGCGCACCACAATAGGGTAAAGGGTGTGTTCCTTGGCCTGTACCTTCTCGGCGAGGCTTTCGGGCGTGTCATCGGAAGCAACGGAAACTTCTGCCTGAGCAATGACCGGGCCGCCATCCAGCTCCTCGGTAACGAAGTGAATAGAGACGCCGTGAATGGTATCGCCCGCCTCCAGTGCCCGGCGGTGCGTGTTCAGGCCGGTGTACTTTGGCAGTAATGAAGGGTGAATGTTCAGCATCTTGCCACGGAAAGCCCGGACAAAGTCCGTGGTCAGAATGCGCATGAAGCCTGCCAGCACGATCACGTCCGGGTTATAGCGGAGGATTTCCGCCATCAAGGCGGCATCAAACTCATCCCGGGAGTCGAAATTCTTGTGGTTTACCACAAAGGTCTCGATATTGGCCTGTGCGGCACGTTCCAGGGCAAAAGCACCGGGCTGGTTACAGCCAACCGCAACAATCTGCCCGGGAAAATCCCGCTCTCGGCTGGCTTCAATCAGTGCCTGAAGGTTGGTGCCGCTTCCCGAAGCGAGCACCAGGATTTTCGGCAACGGAGTCTGATCTGCCTTCATGCCGACAGCAGCCCCGGTGCATAGCGAACGCAGGCGTCTGCCTGTTCGTTATCTGCACGCTCGATCAAGCCTACCTGCCAGGCGTGCTCGCCCAGTGCCTTCAGTGTGTCCAGAGCCAGCTCTTTCTGATTGGCTGGCACGCAGACAATCATGCCGATACCGCAGTTGAAGGTGCGGTACATTTCTTCACTGGCCACGCCGCCGTTGTCCTTGAGCCACTGGAAGACAGCCGGGAGTGACCAGCTTTCGGTATCAATAGCTGCAATGGTTCCATCTGGCAGCACCCGGGGAATGTTTTCCGGCAGGCCACCACCGGTGATGTGAGAAAGCGCCCGAACGTCCACTTCGCGAATCAACTGCAGAAGATTCTTCACATAGATTCGCGTTGGTGCCATCAGAGCGTTGCCCAGGGTGGTGTCACCCATTGGCTGCTCGAGGTCGGCATTGCTGACTTCCAGAATTTTCCGGATCAGGGAATAGCCGTTTGAGTGAGGTCCGGAAGAGCCCAGGGCAATCAGAACATCGCCGGCCTGAACCCGGCCGCCATCAATAATCTCGCTGCGTTCGGCAACGCCCACGCAGAAGCCTGCCAGATCGTAGTCGTCGCCCTCGTACATGCCCGGCATTTCGGCGGTCTCTCCGCCTACCAGCGCGCAACCGGCCTGTTCGCAGCCTTCGCCGATCCCGGCGACAACCTGTGCAGCCACATCTACGTTGAGCTTGCCGGTGGCATAATAGTCGAGGAAGAAGAGTGGCTCGGCGCCGCCAACAACCAGATCGTTCACGCACATGGCGACCAGATCTATGCCGATGGTGTCGTGTTTGTCCAGCTGCATGGCCAATCTGAGCTTGGTGCCCACACCGTCAGTACCTGAAACCAGAACCGGCTCATTGTATCCGGCGGGAATCGAGACCATGGCGCCGAAGCCGCCGAGACCGCCCAGAACCTCCGGGCGGCGGGTGCGCGCCGCGGTGTCCTTGATGCGGCTGACGAGTTCATTGCCGGCATCGATATCGACGCCGGCATCGCGGTAGGTCAGGGAGGGCTTCTGTTCGCTCATGGTGTTCTTAACCGTTGGCCAGTGGGTCAGGCGGCGGATTTTAACAGGTGCGGTGTGGTGCTCCAAATGTATATTGCTTTTCCGAAATCCGGGCCCGCTACTCACGCCTTGGGGCATGGTGTATCCTATGCGCCATTCATGCGAATTGCAGGGTGTTTCATGTCAGTATCAGGACAAAAGCCGGCCCACAGGTCTTTATCAGCGGCGTGGATCTTTGCGCTGTTTGCTTTTCTGCTGGTCGGGTTTTCCGCCCCGGCATCCGCAGTCACCGTTTCTGGTCTCTATTCGGCCAAGGTACCGGTGGAAGGATCTTCGCCGGGTCAGCTGGCCCAGGGTTATGCGGATGGCTTGAGCCAGGTGCTGGTAAGGGTGTCCGGTACCCGCGACGTGCTGGCGATGGAGGGTGTTGAAACATTGCTCTCCGATGCCGAGTCGTTGCTGCTTTCCTATCAGGTTGCCCGGGACGAATCCGGCCAGAGTGTTCTGAGCATGTCCTTCGGAGCGGTTGGGGTTAACCGCGCGCTGGCATCGATCAATGCACCGGTGTGGGGTGCCAACAGACCGCTTACGCTGGCCTGGATTGCTGCCGAGGATCGGGGTTCGCGAACACTTGTAACCCGGTCTGATGCAGGCGCCGCGCAGGAAAACGCTGCAAACTGGCGGGCTGCGTTCGATGAGGCCGCCAGGAAGCGGGGCTTGCCCGTGGCGTTGCCGCCGGCGGATTTCGCTGCAGATCGGGAATTGCTGTCGGATATCTGGGGTCAGTTCATTGGCCGGGTGAAAACCGCCTCCGAGGACCTGGATCACGATGTCCTGGCGTTGGTGCGGGTCAGCCGAGCCGGCGGGCAATGGCGTGCCGGCTGGGTGTTCGATGGTATGGCCATGAATGCCGGCGAAGAGTCAGTAACCGCCCAGACTCCAGAAGCATTGGCAGAGGCCATGATAAATCGCTGGGCCGAGCTGTACGCCAGCCGATACGCCGTTGCTGCTTCGGAAGTGGGAGACTCCCCGCAAGTGGATATCGTTCTTCGTGGCGTAACCTCTCTTGAAGATTACGCAAGAGCCAATAAGGTGCTCGAGGGCCTGACACCGGTGGTCAGTGTCGGTGCCCACCGAGTGCGTGATGACCAACTTACCCTGCGTGTGGCTTTTTCCGGTGAGCTGGACCAGCTTCGCGAGTACATCGCCCTGGATCCGCGCTTTGTTCCGATGGAGTCAGACGTTCCGACGGAACCGTCCGATGCTGACCGAATAACAGCCGATCCAGTGGCGTCGCCTGATACAAATACTGAAGAAGCGACCGAAAACCAGGCAGCGCAAATGGCGGAAGGGGATCAGCAGGCCCCTGCTCAAGAATCTGAGGAGACTTCCCTGTATACCTATCAGCCGGTGCCCGTTGATGAGGAAGAAGCCAGGGAGGCGTTCGAATCCCTGTACCAGGTTCTGTATTATCGTTGGCAACCGTCTTCTGTCATCGGGAGCGATGGCGGCGAATAAGGTGTAACCGGAGGGAGTCTTTTGAATTTGCACCGCTGGCGCTGGATTCCCAATGCGCTCACGTTCCTGCGCATCCTTTTGATCGCGCCCTTTGCCGGGGCGCTCCTGGCCGGAGATTATCGCCGGGCGTTGCTGATCTTCTTCCTTGCGGCAGGGACCGACGCGGTTGACGGGTTCCTGGCCCGGCATTTCAACTGGCGTTCCAGGCTTGGTGCCATCGCGGATCCTCTGGCCGACAAGGCGTTGCTGATAACCGCCTACCTGATGCTTACACTTACCTCGGTTCTGCCGGTTTGGCTGTTTTTGCTGGTTCTGGGACGGGATCTGTTTATTGTCCTGGGTGCTCTGGCTTACCATTACACGGTCGGTCGCTACGACATGGAGCCGAGCATTCCGGGCAAGATAAATACCTTCATCCAGATTCTTGTTGCCCTGGCGATCATTGTCCTCCTGGCCGATTTGCCGATGCAGCCCTGGGTGGTTGATGCCGGCGTCTTCCTGGTTGCAGTCTCAACCGTGTTCAGCGGGGCGCACTATCTGTTTGTCTGGGGCCTGCGTGCCTGGAGGGCTTCCCGCTCATGAGTGCATCCCAGTTAGTACTCGGGGTCAAACTGCGTGATGATGCCCGATTCGACAACTTCCACGGCGACCGGAACACGAATGCTGCGAGGCGCCTTGAAACCGTCTGTCATCAGCCCGATGATGTGCCGGTGGTTGTTCTGTGTGGTGATGCCGATACGGGCAAGAGCCATCTTTTGCAGGCGGTGTGCCACTTGGCAGAAAACCAGGGCAGGGCAGCAGTCTGTATCAGCATCACCGAACTAGAGCCTTTTGGCCCGGATGCTTTGTCGGGGCTTGATACCCATGACATCGTCTGTCTGGACGACATTGACCGCATCGCCGGTCAGCGGATGTGGGAAGAGGCCATTTTTCATCTCTATAACCGGATACACGACCGTGGCGGCCTCCTGCTGGTAAGTTTGGCCGATTTGCCCGCCAATCTGCCTTTCGAGTTGCCGGACCTGGTTTCCCGGTTCAGCCACGGGCTGTTGATCCAGCTGGGTATCTACAGGGATGAGGATCGACTGAAGATCCTGATGGCTCGGGCCGAAAAGCGTGGGTTGGTGATGGCCGATGATGTGGCTGGCTACATTATGCGCCGGGCACCTCGAAGGCTGGGGGATTTGCTTGGGATTCTGGATATACTGGATGAGAATTCGCTGCAGGCCCAGAGAAGGCTCACCATTCCATTTGTAAAAGAGGTGATGGGCTGGTGAGTTTTATGAGTTCGACCGGGTTAAGGTACTAAAAAAGAGCGATAACGGGTTCATCAAGGGAGAGACAAAATGAGACGGGTGGTATTCAACCAGAAAGGCGGTGTCGGCAAGTCCAGTATCACGTGCAATCTCGCAGCCATCAGCGCCGCTCGCGGAAAACGGACGTTGGTAGTGGATCTCGATCCCCAGGGAAACTCTACCCATTACCTACTGGGCAAACCGGCCAGCGAGCTCAAGGACACCGTAGCCGATATGCTCGAGCAGACGGTTGCGTTCACCGTGTTTAATCGCCGGCCGGACGAATTCGTCCACGCCTCACCGTTCAAGAACCTGTTCGTGATGCCTTCCAGCCCGGAACTGGACTTCCTGGAGCGCAAGCTGGAAGCCAAGCACAAGATCTACAAGCTGCGTGAGGCCCTGAAAAAGCTGGGCGAATCCTTCGATGCGATCTATATCGATACAGCGCCCGCGCTCAATTTCTACACCCGTTCAGCGCTGATTGCGTCCCAGCGCTGCCTGATACCCTTTGATTGTGACGATTTCTCCCGTCAGGCCCTGTACAACATCCTCAATGAAATTCGTGATCTTCAGGAGGATCACAACGAAGACCTGGTGGTTGAGGGAATTGTTGCCAACCAGTTTCAGCCCCGCGCCAGCCTGCCAAAGCAGCTGGTCAGGGAGCTTACCGAAGAAGGCTTGCCGGTGTTGCCGGTGCGGCTCTCAAGTTCTGTGAAGATGAAAGAGTCCCATCAGAGCCGTCAGCCACTGATTCACATGGCGCCCAAGCACCCGTTGACTCGCCAGTACGAAGACCTGTTTCGGGTTCTGCATGGCGAAACCGTTGAGCTTGAGCCGCTCACAGACTGAAGCGAGATTGATATGACCGAATCCGGTGACCCGATCGGGCAGGTGGCGGACTGCCTGCTGAATATAGAGATGGAGTTGCGGCACCTCGGGCTGTGGGAGTCCGAGCCCCCACCGGAAGAGGCTTTCCAGAGTGCCCAGCCGTTTTGCATTGATACACTGGAGTTTACCCAGTGGCTGCAATTCGTCTTTGTAGAGCGGATGAAGGTTATCATCGAGAACGATCACCCGCTGCCCTCGGCTTCCGGCATAGCACCCATGGCTGAGGAGCACTTCCGGGGGCGGACGGAGTCCGGGACCAGGCTGGTCAGTGAACTGGAAGCAATCGACCGCTTGCTCAGCGGCGGTTGATCAGTCCAGTCTCATGGACAGGTCGACCGCTTTCACATCTTTGGTCAGCGCACCAATCGAGATGAAGTCCACACCTGTCTCGGCGATCGGCACCAGAGTGTCGGCGTTGATCCCCCCGGAGGCCTCCAGCTTTGCCTTGCCTTGAGTGGTGGCAACGGCAGTGCGCATGTCCTCCAGCGAGAATTCATCCAGCATGATGATGTCTGCGCCGGCCTTCAGGGCCTGCTCCAGCTCGTCGAGGTTCTCGGTTTCCACCTCAACGGGTTTGCCCGGAGCGATTCTGTGGGCGGCCTCGATGGCGTCGCTGATGGAGCCGCAGGCGGCAATATGATTTTCCTTGATCAGGAAGGCATCCCAGAGACCGATGCGGTGATTGAAGCAGCCGCCACAGGTGACAGCATATTTCTGGGCCAGGCGCATGCCCGGAAGGGTCTTGCGGGTGTCCAGCAGCCGAACATTTGTGTGGGCTACGCGGGCAGCGTAGCCAGAGCAGGCGGTGGCGACTCCCGAGAGAGTCTGAAGCCAGTTCAGGGCGGTACGCTCCGCGCTGAGCAGGCTTCTGGCGCACCCTGACATGGTAAACAGTACCTGATCCGGTGAAACGGTTTCGCCATCGGATACCTGCCAGTTGAGTTCAACGGACGGATCTACCTGCCGGAACACTTCTTGTACCCACTCTCGGCCGGCAATCGTCGCGGTCTCCCGTGTAATCACGCGGCCACTGGCCTGCTTGTCGGCCGGTATGAGTTTGGCGGTCACGTCGCCATCACCAATATCTTCCCGCAGGCTCCGGGCAACATTCTCGATTCTGGCCAGGCGGAGGAGTTCGGGGGTGATCATAGAGCAAAACGTCCGAAGTTGTGGGTTGAAGGTTTCCTGAGGGCGACAATTCTAATGGGCCGCCGTTAATTCACCAAACTCTTGAGTTCCGACTGCTAAACTGTGATGCACGTCAGGTCTACACAAAAGGTGACAAATTCTGACACAACCTGACGTTAGCAGCTCGTATCATGTGAAATGGAGAAATAAACCGGCATTTTGCAATACAAGGCGGAGCAGCGACATGGTGCACGATAACAAGGTTGTCAGCTTTTCAGGCCAGAAGCCGCCCGCCCGGTTTTCACTGCCGCCTGCTCTCATTCGCCTTCGTGACGCATCGGGTCAGTCCCTGAAGTCCGTTCTTGCCAGTTTCTTTGATCGCGCCGATGACGCCCTGTTCGAACTTGCCGACAGGGCCGGGTCCAACCTCGACCAGACCGCCTACTTTGACGCCATGCGCGAGCTCAGGCTCCGGCGCAAGGCCATGGTAGTCTCGATCCTGCAGTACGTCAGCCAGGCTTTTAACGAAATCGGCAAGTTCCAGCCCCAGCAGGCAGCGCGGTCGTTGGAGGACGTTGACGAGGACTCACTCAGCCTGGTTGATCACTCCCAGCTTGAGCAGCAGGTAGCGGTGGACAACCTGATCAACAAACTCCGGAATCGTTACACCGAACAGATCCGCCTGTTGACAGCGCGTGTGGGACACCTGGTGCCGGGTATTAATCTGAAAGATGCACAGATGCCGTTGAGCCCGGAAGTCATCTGTGGCGGCGTTGCCGAAGCCTGTGCCGACCTCGACATTGATATCCGGGCCAAGCTGGTGGTTCTGAAGCTGTTTGACCGCCTGCTTGCCGATACCCTCGGTGATTTCTACAAAGAGGCGAACCGCACCCTGATCAATGAGGGGGTCATGCCCGATATGAAGCGGCCTCCCGCCGGAAAAGTGCCGGGGCGCTCCGCTCAGCGCACCTCACAGGAAAGTTCAGCACCGACAGGCACCAGCGCTCAGACCAGTTCCACCGACGCGAGCCAGGGTATGTCTCAATCGCAGGCGACGTTTTCGGAGCTCAGTGCGCTGCTGCATCGAGGCGATGCTGGTGCGGCCAGCGGAGGCGCCCCTGCTGGCGAAGCTTACATTGACACTGATCGGCTGATGGCGCGTCTCACCGAGGCCCAGTCCAACAGCCGGCAATGGGGCGAGGGTACGGTTGTACCACTGAACGAGCAGCTTCAACCCATCCTGCGGTCAGGCGACGGAAAAAGCCTTCACGTGGG